>JANOIK010000803.1:0-8356 GCA_031407585.1 Planctomycetota bacterium
GGAACCTTTCGACGTCCGAAATGGGGAGCGTCCTTAGGGGCGACGCTTCCGAAAGGGGACTGGCATCTTTTGCTCCGCGGACTGCGCAAAAGCAGCCAGTCCCCGGCGGTGTGTTCTCTTCTAGTTTCTTCTTTAGGAGCAGCAGTAGGAAAGCGGCGGCGGTTTGTGTTGACGGCGGCCGAAGTTGGGTCGTTAAGTCGCGGCGAACGCGGGAGTTGGCGTCGCGGCCGCGGTTGGGGATAAGCCGTCGAGGCGGTGTTCGTGGATTGTTGGCGGCGTGTTGGGCGTTCGCTCGGCGAAGGCGGTCGCGGTTGTTTTCGGAGCGTTTGTGAAAGCTAGCGGGCGTGCGTCAACGGGCGTTCGACAGGTTATTCACGGGCGATGGAACGAGGGAAATCTGAATCATGAAATTCAACTGCGGACGATACGGTCGAGCTCGTCGACGGCCTGCTGGGTTGCGGGGTCGGTCGCGAGGCGATCGGCCAGCCGGCGGTCGGCGTGCATGATCGTGGTGTGGTCGCGGCCGCCGAGGGCTCGGCCGATTTCCGCGTAGCTGAGGTCGGTGAGTTGGCGGGCGAGGTGGACGACGACGTTGCGGGCCTGCACCAGGTTCGTGCGGCGGGAGTGGCCGGTGAGGGCGGCTTGCGTGAGGCTGAAGTAGCGGGCGGTGACGGCGAGAATTTGTTTGATGGTGGGTTGGGTGGAGCTGGTGCTTGTAGCAGCTTCACCCCCCTCCCTAGCCCTCCCCTCACGGGGGAGGGGACCGGAGAGTCGTGAAAGAAGACTCGCAACTGTCGCACAATCTTTGTGCGCTAGGTGGTCGAGCTGCGGGGCGTCGAGCGCTAAGCCGCGAGCGGCGGCGGCGGTTGCCAGGATCGCGCGGCGGGTTGTGGGCTCGGGGCGGTTGAGGCGCACCGTAAGGCCCGCGGTCAGGCGGTCGCGCAGGCCGGGCTCCAGGTGCGAGATGGCGATCGGCTCGCGCATCGCGGTGATCACCACCGCGCCGCCAGCCGCGACGATCGCGTCGATCGACGCGCGAAGCTCCTGCTGGATTGTCGCACGCGGGCGGAGACGGTCGACGTCCTCGACGACGAGCAGCCGTGCGGCGCGCGTTTGCTGGCGCCACGCTTCGAGGCGCTCCTCCGCTTCCGCGGCCTGCCGTTCGCGGCCAAAGTCGGCGGCGGTGAAGTACGCGACTTCGCTCGCCCCGAACCGCTGACTCCACACGCGCACCAAGCCCTGCGCGAGGTGCGATTTTCCGCTGCCGGATGGGCCGACGAGGACCAGCGGGTTGAATTGCGAGGCGGCGGCCGCAAATTCGGCAGCGTTGAGCAAGCGCTCCAGCGGCGGCGCGAGCAACCGATTCTCGGCGCCCACGACGAACGCGTGTGAAGCTCCGCCGGCGCTGCCGTTGGTCGCACTTGCGGGGAAATCGAGTTGCAAAACGCCGTCGATCAAGGGGATCCGTCCAAGCGGTGCCGCAATGAAATCTAAGCTAGCCCCCGGCGCAAGCCGGGGGTTTCTCCGCGTCAAACCCACCGGCTTGCGCCGGGGGCTAGGGCGGTGTGCGAGGAGCGAAGTTTGGCTGCAGATTTCGCTGCAACTTTGTCGCTGTCGCGCACCGAAAATACGAACCCGTAATTTACCGGATTCACCATGCCAGCGGGAGCGTCTGCGGGCAAAATCCGCTCGGATTATTCGTGCCGTAACCGATTGACCACGCTCAAGATACGGCGAGTCGCTTCTTCGATGTCGGCGGGGGTCGTCGTGGCCCCCAGGCTGAAGCGAATCGAGCCCGAAATTTGCTCGTCCGGCAGCCCCATCGCGACCAGCGCGGGCGAGGGTTCGCTGGAGCCGCTGGCACATGCGGAGCCGGTCGAGCACGCGACGCCGGCGAGGTCGAGGGCCATCGCGAGAGCTTGGCGGTCGAGGCCCGCGAAGGCGACGTTCGAGGTGTGGGGAAGTCGCGGGGCGTTGCCGCCGATCACGGTCGCACGCGCGTCGGCGGTGAGCAGCGCGCGTTCGAGTTGGTCGCGGAGCGCGGTCATGCGCTCCCGGCGTGCGTCGGCTTCACGATGCCATGCTTCGAGCGCGGCGCACATGCCCAGGGCTAGGGCGACCGATTCGGTGCCGGGGCGGAGGGCGGCCTGCTGGAAGCCGCCGTGAAGCGAAGCGGCAAGCACCGCGGAGGATCGAACGAGGAGCGCGCCGATGCCGGGGGGGCCGTGGAACTTGTGGGCGGTGAGCGTGAGGGCGTCGACGCCGAGGGCGGTGAAGTTCACGGGGAGTTTGCCGGCGACTTGCACGGCGTCGGTGTGAACGGGGACGCCGCGCGCACGGCAGATCGCGGCGACCTCCGCGACGGGCTGGAGCACGCCGGTTTCGTTGCTGGCGAGCATTACTGAAACGTGCCGCGTGTCGGGGCGCAGGAGCGATTCGAGCTGCTCGACGCGGACTACGCCGTCGCGCGTGGCGCCGAGGCGGTCGACGTGCCAGCCGAGGGTGGCGAGGTGGTCGGCGGTGCGCGCGATGCTGGGGTGTTCGAGGGGGGAGATGATGACGTGGGCGGGGAAGGCGCTGTCGGCCGCGCGGGGACCGGCGATACCATCGCCGGCTTTATGAAGGCCGGTGAGGGCGAGGTTGTTCGATTCGGTGCCGCCGCTGGTGAAAACGAGCTGGTCGTCGGGCCCGGCGCCGAGGATTTCCGCGATGCGGCTGCGGGCCGATTCCAGCGCCCGCCGGGCCTGCCGGCCGGGGTCGTGCTGGCTGGCTGGGTTGGCGCCGTAGCGGAGCGACGCCTCGCGCATGGCGTCGGCCACCGCTGGCAGCATGGGCGTTGTCGCGGCGTGGTCGAGGTAAATCGGCGTCATGGCGGCCATTATAGGGCGAAACGCGGCCAAGCCGGGGTTGCTGCTAGCAAGTTGGGGTTGGTATGGTTCGCGGCTCGATTTTTGGGCGGACGGGGACGCGCTCCGCTGCGGGGCCTTCGGCCGGGACTACCGCCCTGCGCTCGGTCGCCACCGGCGACCGTGCTCGGTTGCTCCTCCGCGTCGCGGCTAAACAATCTCATGGAAAGTTCAAACACATGACTACGGCGATTCGGGCGGTGATCATGCTGAGCGTGCTCGTGGGGTTGCCCGCGGCTTGGGTTTATTACGGGCCGTTGCCGCCGCGGGCGCAGCGCGTGGTCGATCGGTTCGTCACGGCGGCGAAGGAGGCGGTGGATTGGGATCGGGCTGAGGGCGAGCCAAGTGGTGGTTCGTCGTCGGTGGTTGGGATTGAGGCGGAGCGTGTTACGGTGCGCCCGGTCGCCGCGGCGACCTCGCCGGTTCAACAAACGGGGAGTTCGGAGGAAGGCGATTTAGCGCGGCGGGTTGAGCCATTGCTTGCCAAGTTGCGGGAACTGGGCGTGGCGGAGTATGCCCTGGAGCCGTGGGGCGGGGCTCGGCAGTTGTATCGATTTCACTGCGAAATGCCGCTCGCCGGCAACGCGCAGTTCACCGAGCAGTTCGAGGCCATTGCGGCCGATCCCCGAGAGTCGGTCGCCCAGGTGGTGGCCGACGTGGCGTCCTGGCATGCCTCGCGCACGACGGCGATGCTTCGCTGAGACAGCAGGACACGAATGCTGAAGCGATTCAACCAACTTGGCGAGCGGCTGCGGAGCCCGGCGGCGGCGTGCCGCGCGGCCTGGGGGGGCGTATCGGCGCCGCGGGGGTTTTCGGCGGGGCGCCCGGCCGCTGAAGCGGCCTCGCCGGCGGGGGGCGTTGCCGTTGGTGATCAGGCGCCGGGGGCGAAGTTGGCTCGGGTGGAGGCGGCGCTCTTTCTGGCTCGGGAGCCGCTTTCGACGCGGAAACTCGCGGAACTGGCGGATCTGGCCGACGGGACCGAGGCCCGGTCGTTGGTACGGTCGCTGGCCCAGCGGCTCAAGCGGCGGGGCAGCGCCATGGCCCCCGTCGAGGTGGCCCACGGAATCTTGCTCATGACGCGGCCTCAATTGGCCGATTGGATGGCGAAGAGCCACGGCCCCGGGGAGGAGATTCGGCTTTCCGCCCCGGCCTTGGAAACGCTGGCCGTGGCCGTATACCGGCAGCCGGCGACCCGGGCCGACATCGAGTCGATCCGGGGGGTCCAGTGCGGCGAAATCCTGCGCGTGTTGATGGAACGCGACTTATTGCGTATCGTCGGACGAAGTGAGGAGTTAGGGCGGCCCTTTCTGTACGGCGCCACGCGCAAATTTTTGCAAGTTTTTGGTCTCGGCCGCTTGGAACATTTGCCGCCAGTGGATCAAATTCGTAACGCGGCGTAAGTTGTCTCCGCGGCGTTCGCGCTGTTGCGCGAGCGAACCAAAGTTGTCGTGAAGCGCGCACGCGCTTTTCCCGTCGAGCTTGCTTGAGGAGTATTCATCGTGCGGAGTCAATTGACGAGTGCAGCGGCGAAGGTTGGCGTTCAATGGAGCGACGACCAACTCGCGTCGTGGACGTGGAGCCCCGTGGAGCCGACGATCGTGGCCGAGGACGACGACGACTTCGAGGATGACGACGACGATGATGCGGACGTGGACGATGAAGACGAGGAAGAAGAGGACGACGACTTCGACTACGAAGACGACGACGAGGAAGAAGAAGACGAGGACGAAGACGCTGACGACGCCGATGAGGACAGCGTCGAAGAGGACGAGGAGGACGACGAGTGGGAGGAAGTCGACGACGACGACGATGATGAGGAAGAGGACGACGCCGACGACGAGGACGACGACGAAGAAGACGATGACTACGAGTACGACGATGAGGACGACGACCTCGACGAAGCGGACTCGCTCGTTGAAGCCGACGAGGAAGAGGATTGGGATTGAGGGGGATGTTGCGAGTTTCGAGTTATGAGTTGCGAGAGACGCCCCGTCCCTCTCATTTCTCGAAACTCGCTACTCGAAACTCGCAACTGTTCCGGCGCTAATCCTCGAGTCGGAACAATCGTTTCAGCGCTTCGAGCAGGCCGTGGGGCGGGCCTTCTTGGGAGGCGTCCCGCAGCGATTCTAGCGGCGGGTGCAGTAGCTTGTTCACCAGCCGATCGGCGAACTGCGCGATCTCGGCGCGAGCGCGCTCGTCTAGCTCCGGCAACTTGTTGAACAGGCGCTCCAGCTCGGCTCGCTTCGGCTCGTCCATGCCGCGACGTAGGCCCGTGATCACCGGCGCCGCGGCGCGGCGGTGGGCGTCGGCCATGAAGGCGTCGGCCTCGGCGAGCACGATGCCCTCGGCGGCGGGAAGCTCGCGGGCCCGACTCTGCCGGTTCAGCTCGCAGGCCGCCGCCAGATCGTCCAGCGAGTACAGGTACACGCCCAAGCGCTCGCCGACGGCCGCGTCGAAATCGCGAGGTACGGCCAGATCGAGAATGAACAGCGGCCGCTGCTGACGGTGCGGAGCGACGTGGGCGTCGAACGCCGCGGCCGTGACCACCGGCTCGCCCGCGGCCGTGGTGCTGACGATCAGATCGGCGGCGACGAGCTGCTTCCACAAGTCGTCCCAAGGCACGGCCTTGCCAGCGCATGCGGCGGCGAGCTGCTCCGCGCGGCCGCGGTCGCGGTTGACGACGTGGATCCGCCGGGCGCCGGCGTCCCGCAGGTAGCGCAGGGTTTCGTCGGCCATCTTGCCCGCGCCGACGACTAAGACGTGCTTGTCGTCGAATCGCTCGAACACGCGGCTGGCGAAATCCGCGATCGCGATGCTTGGAATACTCACGCGATGCTTGTGCAAGTCGGTTTCGTGAGCGACGCGGCGGGCGGCTCGCAGCGCACTCTGGAACAGCTCGTGCATGACGGGACCCGCGGAGCCGAGGTCGGCGGCGCGTTGGTACGCCTGCTTCACCTGGGCGAGAATCTGCGGTTCGCCGACGACCATGCTGTCCAGGCTCGCGGCGACGCGGTAGAGGTGGGCCACGGCGTCGCGCCCCGCGAGCGTCGCGATTTGCCCCTGCACGCGGTCGGTCGGGATGCGGTGGTAGCCGAGCATCGCGTCGATCAGGTCATCGGCCGGCGGGACCGCTTCGGCCTGGGCTCCGCCGGCGTAGAGCTCCACGCGGTTGCACGTGGAGACGAGCACCAGCTCGGCCGCGGGGAAGCGAGTTCGCCAGGTTTCCAGGGCGTCGCCGACTTGCGCGTCGCCGAAGGCGAGCTGCTGGCGAACGTCGACGCCCGAGGCGCGGTGGGTGCAGCCGATCATGCGGAGGTTCATGAGGCGCCTCCGGCGATGGGCAGGGAGCAGGGGGCAGGGAGCGGGGAGAGAATCGCGGGATGGAATTTCTCCGGTCCCCTCCCCTCGACGGGGAGGGTTAGCGAGGGGTGATGAAGCGGGTACACGGTGATGCCTAAACTCAAGAAGCCTTGTACCCGCTTCAACCCCCTCCCCAGCCCTCCCCTCAAGGGGGAGGGAGCCGGAAGAACCTCAACACGCTCTTCCCGTCCTGCTCCTTGCTCCTTGCTCGTTCCATGCACACCGTCCGCCCGCAGAAACGCCGCGAGTGTGAACGCCAGGAAGACGAATCCCGCGAGGGTGAGGTACGCCACTTTGCGGCCGCGGCGCGCGGCGGGGTAGGCGAGGCGGAACGCTTCGGCGGCGACCAGCCAGGAGAGCATGCCGCTGAGGCTGAGAACTACCGGATCGGTCCAGGGAATTCCCGCGCCGCCCGCGGTGGCGAGTCGCGTGATGACACCGGTGAAGAATCCGACGGCGACGAGTATCGCCGCGGCGCCGAGCGACCGCGAGTTGACGCGCTCGAGCCACTCGAGACTAGGGAGCGTGAAACGCGCAGGGGCGGGGCGCTTTTGCTTGAGTCGATGGCTCTGCAGCAGGTACATGAGGCCGGCGACGAAGCCCATGAGCACGGCGACGGCGCCGAGCAGCAGGAACACGCCGTGAACCATGCCCCAGAATCGCGGAGCCTCGAAGTTGGCAATCGCGTCGCGCGGAGCGGCTCGCGCGACCGCGATGAGCGCGAGGATCACCGGGAGCAGAAACAGGCCCGTGGACGCCTTGGGCTGGTAGAGCACCAGTGCGAGGTAGATGAGCGCCAGCGCCCACGCCGCGGCGAGATACCAATCGTGTGGACTCGAAAGCGGCGCTGAGGCCCACAGCACGGCCCGCTGCCCCAGATACCAGGTGTGCGCGACGATGCCCGCCACGGCCGCGACGACGACCGCCAGCCGCCGCCACCGCGGGTGCGCCCAGAGGCCGACAAGCTCCAGCGCGAGCGCGACGGCATAGCTCGCGGTGAAGCACATCATGTTGACGCTGAAGTCCATCTTATCGAACGCTCAATTCGGGGAGGGACAACTCGCAAAGGCGCGAACGCGAAACGCAAGAATTCTTTGACCGCGAATCACGCGAATCTTCGCGAATCAAATAGGTTTAATCGGCCGGAGAAGGGTCTCGAGATTTCTTTCCTGATTCGCGTGAATTCGCGAAAATTCGCGTGATTCGCGGTCGTTCTCCGTCAGCCAATCACTCTGCGTCATCCGCGTCGCCCAGGCCGTATTCTTTCAGCTTTTTGTGGAGCGTGTTGCGGTTGATCCCCAGTCGGGCGGCCGCTTTGATCTGCACGCTGTCGCACAGGTGCATGACCTGAGAGATGACTTCGCGCTCGACGCGGTTGACGATTCGGCCGTGCAGGTCGCAGTCGTCGTCGCCGGCGCCGTTGAGGCCTTGCACGACCAGTTCTTCGGTCAGCTCTTCAAACGACATCGTACGCGGGCCGAGCGACTTGGGCTGCCGGCCGGTGCGGACGGCTTCGGGAAGCAGCTCGTAGGTGAGCTCGTCGCCGGACGCCATGACGACGGCCCGTTCGACGTAATTTTGCAGCTCGCGGACGTTGCCTGGCCAGGCGTAGCGCTGCATGGCCTCGAGTGCCCGGGGGTCGATGTGGGCGACGTAGCGGTCGTTCTTCTCGTTGTAGACGTTGAGGAAATGGGTCACGAGCGACGGCACGTCCTCGGTGCGCTCGCGCAGCGGCGGGAGGTAAATGGGCACGACGTTGAGCCGGTAGAACAAGTCCTCGCGGAACAGGCCGGCCAGCGCGAGCTCCAGCAGGTCGCGATTGCTGGCGGCGATAATGCGCACGTCGACGCGGATCGTGCGCGTGTCGCCCACGCGCTCAAACTCGCGTTCCTGCAGGGCGCGGAGCAGCTTCACCTGCAGGTGCAGCGTGGTGGAGTTGATCTCGTCGAGAAAAATGCTGCCCTGGTGGGCGGCCTCGAAGCGGCCGGTGCGGTTGTCGATGGCGCCGGTGAAGGCGCCGCGGACGTGGCCGAACAGCTCGCTCTCGAGGAGGCTCTCGCTGAGGGCGCCGCAGTTGACGCGAACGAAGG
>JANOIK010000811.1:0-1505 GCA_031407585.1 Planctomycetota bacterium
GTTGGCTCGCCAACTCGTGGGCACGCTCGACGACGAGCTCCGCCATGCAGTACGCCGGCCTCTCGCTCTACGTCGTGGCCGAGGCATTCCTTTTTGCCCCGATGCTCTACTTTGCCGTCAAGTTCGGCCAGCCCCAGGTCATTCCCACCGCGGGGTTGATCACCGCAATTATCTTCCTCGGGCTCACGGCCGTCGTGTTCGTCTCCGGCGCCGATTTCTCATTCCTTCGCACCGGCCTCGCGATCGCCGGCTTTGCCGCGATTGGCGTGATCATCGCCGGCGCCGTCTTCGGGTTTAGCCTCGGAATCTTTTTCACCGGCGCCATGATCCTCTTCGCGTCGGGTTACATCCTCTACGACACCAGCAACGTCCTGCATCACTACCGCATCGGCCAGCACGTGGCCGCGTCGCTCGCGCTGTTCGCGTCGGTCGCCCTGCTCTTCTGGTACGTGTTGCGGCTGCTCATGGAGCTGAATCGCCGGTAAGCCGCCGATCGCGGCACACAACTCGCTGTGGTCCGAGAGTAGCGTGGAAGCGCGCGCCGGCTCGGGACCCCAACTCGGCGGCCAAGGACGAGCCGCCGGTGACCCGATTGTTCAGGAATCTCATGCCGTGATCCCCGTCGCACCTTCCCCCCGCGTCATCGCCATTGGCGATATCCACGGCTCGAGCACGGCGCTCGCCGCACTGCTCGCGGGCATGGCGCCGCGTGCCAAGGATACGGTGGTGATGCTCGGCGACGCGGTCGATCGTGGCCCCGACAGCCATGCCGTCCTACGCCAGCTCATGGAGCTTCGCCATCGCACGAACCTCGTATGCCTCCTCGGCAACCACGAACAGATGCTCATCGAAGCGGTCGACGGCGACATTCCCGTGCAGGAGTGGCTCTACCACGGCGGCGCCCAAACGCTCGACTCCTACGGCAAAGGCTCGGGCGCGAGCGCGATCGACCCCGAGCACGTCGCCTTTATCCGCACTTGGGGCGACGTGTACGAATCGGAGAACCACTTCTTCGCCCACGGAAATTACATCGCCTCTCGGCCGCTCGACCGCCAGCCGTGGGTCGATCTCCGCTGGCAATCGCTGAAGTGGCACACGCCCGGCGCCCACTCATCCGGCAAGATCGCGGTGCTCGGCCACACCTCGAACAAACAGGGCCAGATCCTCAATCTGGGCCATCTGGTGTGCATCGACACGTACTGCTGCGGCGGGTACTGGCTCACGGCCCTGGACGTCACGACCGGCCGCGTGTGGCAGGCGAACGAAGCCGGCGAATTCCGCACCGCCGAGCTCCCGCCGATTCAAGCGATGGTCGAGACCCGCTCCTAAGGGCGTCGGGGTTAAAACGGGGTCGCACCGCGAATCTGAGATTTCGGCTATCATCGGCCGCCGGCGTCGCCCTCGTCTCATCCTCACGGGAGTTCCCCCCATGCGCCCATTCGCATCCACGAACGCGCTGCTCCTCGCCGCATGCGGCTTAGCGCTCTCGTCTCCGTGCCTCGCCC
>JANOIK010000822.1:0-2439 GCA_031407585.1 Planctomycetota bacterium
CCAATACGCTTAAAACAAGAGCGAGAAGCATGGGTTTTTAGGCGAGTTCGCGAGACCTGTGGCGGAGCGCCGCCAGACGGGCTCTTCCCTGGAAGCGTGGGATAGAGAGCGGTGTTACCGGGACCTCGGAACTCCTTTCACGGCCCAGGGATGTAGTTCTAATAGCCGCCCCCATGCGGTAGGATGAACGCGCCGCGGGCGACGGTTGGGGAGGATTGCGGATCTCCCTCCGCTCGGCGGCGTCCCTTGGGCTGTTCCAATTTATGAATATCGCCGACCTGCTGCTGGCCGCTCCGACCACGAACGACATGCTGCTCATCGCGGCGGTGATCGCCGGGGTGATTTTTTTCCTGGTCATGACCGTCGTGTTTCTCAGCTTCGGCGGGCTGTGGATTCGGGCCTACACGTCGAACGCCCACGTGCGCTTCACCGAGCTGATCGGGATGAAGCTGCGGCAGGTGCGGGCCGAGACGATCGTCGACGCGAAGATCATGGCCATGCAGGCCGGCGTGGGCACCGACCCGCACACCGGGCTGACGACCGAGCGGCTCGAGGCGCACTACCTGGCCGGCGGCGACGTGCCCAAGGTGATCAGCGCGATCATTGCGGCGCAGCGGGCGGACATCGACCTGGACTTTGACCGGGCGGCGGCCATCGACCTGGCTGGTCGCGACGTGCTGGACGCGGTGCGCACCAGCGTGCACCCGAAAGTGATCGACTGCCCCGACCCCGAGAAGTCGGGCCGCACGACGCTGAGCGCTGTGGCCAAAAACGGCGTGGAGCTGCAGATTCGCGCCCGCGTGACGGTGCGGACCAATTTGCAGCAGCTCATCGGCGGAGCGACCGAAGACACGATCATCGCGCGCGTGGGCGAGGGCATCATCACGTCGATCGGCTCGGCGCCGGATCACTTGACGGTCATGGAGAACCCCGACCGGATTTCCAAGGCTGTGCTGCAGCGCGGGCTCGACGCGCATACGGCGTTCGAAATCGTGTCGATCGACATCGCCGACATCGACGTGGGCGAGAACATCGGCGCCCGACTGCAGGCCGATCAGGCCGAGGCCGACATGCGGAAGGCGCAAGCGCTGGCCGAGCAACGGCGGGCCAACGCGATCGCGCTGGAGCAAGAGATGAAGGCCAAGGTGGCCGAGAACCGGGCGAACGTGCTGAAGGCCCAGGCCGAGGTGCCGATGGCGATGGCCGATGCGTTCCGGAAGGGGAACCTCGAGACGGTTGGGCGGAACGGCTCGGTGTGAGGGGCTGGCCGCGATTCAAAAAACCGGGGGCTAGCGTCCCGCGGCTCATCGAATCAGCCGGCACGCGCTAGCGTTTCTTCGCTTCTCAACCGTCGCTCAGCGCGTATTGGAAGCAGAGCCGGTCGGCGGCTGACAGCTCGGCGTCGGGATCGGCCAGTTCCCAGCGGCTGTCTTTGTAGATGAGGTTGTAGACCTTCTTCTCGGTAGTTTCGGCCGCGTCGGCGATTTTGTTGGGGTCGACCGCCGGGCCGTCGTCGTCGGTCTTGCCGGTTTGTTTCAGCCCCGCCACGGCGTTGGGCTCGAGCGACAGAGTCGTCTTGATCGTGACCTGCGCGGTCAAGCTCTCCGCATCGCCCTTGGCGGGGATGAGCCGGTGCGACGCCTGGCGGACCGAGACGACGCCCGAGCCGCGCGCCGGCGTCGCGTTCTTGAGCGCGTAGCGGAGCCGGCGCATCACATTCTTGAGCTGGCCTTCCGGCGTGTCGCTGCCGGCGGTGACTTCCACCGGAGCCCGAACGGCGGGCTCGCAGCCGAGCACGAGTGCGACGACGGGAACTGTGAGCCATGCCGCGAGCTTAAGTGCCCGGCATCCGGCGGCCCGCTTGCGAGGAGCGCTCATACTTCCTTAATTCCCGAATTCGAAGGGATCTTCCTCGGCCGTGTCGTCTGCTTCGCCCTCGGTTGCGGCGGCGTCGCCTGCGCCTCCATCCGGAGCCGCGGCATCGGCGGCTTCCGCGGCGTCTTCTTGCGTGGCAAGGTTGCCTTCCGCGGCCATCTCAGCGGCGTCTTCGATATCGGCGGCCTGGGCTTCGGCCGCTTCGGCGCTTTGCTCGCTGGCGTCGCCCAGGTCGGCCTCGTCGCTGCCCGCGGTGGGCGTGGCTTCGGCGTCGAGCGCATCGACGGCGGCGGGCGTCGCGCCCGCTTCGGCTTCTTCGGCAATTTCATCGGCGGCCGCACCCGCGACGGGCGCCGCCGGTTCGCCAAACGCGTCGGCGGCATCGGTTTCGAACGCGTCGTCCGCGGGCTGCGCGTCGGCGGTGGGCGCCGCCGGTTCGCCAAACCCATCCGGGGCGGCGGGGCCAAGTTCGAACGCATTGGCCTCGGGCGTCGCCAGCGCCGGATCGGTGGGTGCGTCCGCGGGGCTCATGCCGGGAAGCGAGCCCGCACTGGGCAATGAGGG
>JANOIK010000830.1:0-5855 GCA_031407585.1 Planctomycetota bacterium
CTTGATCGTGGACGCCCCCGTTGGAATGGCGCTTTCAAGTCGGACCCGCGAGTCGGTCATGGAACCTGAGCAACTCCCCGCATTTCTGAGCACGGCCCAGGTGGCCGCGGGGCTGGGCATTGGCGTCAGCACGGTGAAGCGCTGGGTAGAAGACGGCGTGCTCCCGGCGACCAAGACGGCGGGCGGGCATCGCAAACTGCTTCTGGGCGACGTGCTGGAAGTGGCCCGCCGGAACAACCTGCCGGTCAAGGACCTGGCGGCGCTGTCGCTGAGTACGCGCGGAGCGCGGGGCGGCGGCCCGGCGGCGACAAGCAAGGAACTCCACCGCGCGCTCGTGAAAGGGGATGGCCCAGCGATACGGGCGCTGATTCACGGAGCTTATCGCGCAGGAATGGCAGTGGAGTCGCTGGCCGATCAAGTCATCGGGCCGGCGATGCATCGGATTGGCAAAGGGTGGGAGAACGGTTCGCTCAGCGTGATGCAGGAGCACCGAGCGTCGCAGTTGTGCGCGGGCGCACTCATCGAATTGCGACACGTACTGGAGTCGCGCGCTTCGCGGCAAAGGCCCGTCGCGGTGGGCGGAGCGCCGGAAGGGGATCAGTCCGTGCTCGGCACGCTGCTGGCGCAGATGGCATTGATGGATGCGGGATGGGAAGCCGTGAACCTGGGACCCAACACGCCGCTAGACAGCTTACGGCAGGCGATCGGCGAGCTGCACCCGAAGCTCGTATGGCTGTCGACGTCTCATCTGGTGAACGAGGAGTCGTTCAGCCGCGAATGCCACGCGCTGTCCAAGCACGCGGAAGCCGCCGGGGCGGTGCTGGTGCTGGGGGGGCGGGCGCTTGTCGCCTCGGTGCGGGAAAAGTTGCCGTACGCAGCGTATGGCGACGGCCTGACGCACCTGGCCGCGCTGGCGCGGTCGCTCCACACGCAGCCGAGCCGACCGCGGCGAGGTCGCCCACCGGGAACGGGAGCGACGTAGGGAGGGCATGGCACGCGGAGTCCGGGTGGCATGCCTTCGTCTGCGTAGGCATGTCTGGGGCGTGGTGCACGGAGCATGCTCACGCGGACGAGAGCATGGCACGCGGCTGCGCGACCAACGGTCGCGGCTTTATGGGAGGTCCGCTTCGCGTACGCACAGCCGCTCGATTGCGGTGGCGAGCCCAGTTGCGGGATCGACGTCCACGATGCTGCCGCAGAGGCGGACGTCTTCGTGGGCCACGTCGAACTGGGTGGGGTTCGCGGTGAGGCGCGTTTCCAGCACGCGGTCGATGCGGCGGCCCAGCACGCTTTCGAAGGGCCCCGTCATGCCCACGTCGCACTGGAAGGCCGTGCCGCCGGGGAAGATGCATTCGTCGGCGGTCGGCACGTGCGTGTGCGTGCCGAGGACGGCGCTGACGCGGCCGTCGAGGTAGCGGCCGAGCATTTGGGCTTCGCTGGTGGCTTCAACGTGGAAGTCGAGAAAGCGGACCCGCACATCGGAGGGGATGGCGGCCAGCACGCGGTCGGCGATGCGGAAGGGGCTGTCGGCGGGCTTCATGAAGAGCTGGCCCAGCAGCGTGAAGAAGCCGACGGGCGTGCCGTCGCGGGCGGTGACGGTCGCCCAACTACGGCCGGAGGCTTCGTCGGGCAGGTTCGCGGGGCGGACGATGTTCGACTCGCGCTCGAGCACCGGCACGATCTCGCGGCGACGGTACACGTGGTCGCCGAGCGTGATGCCGTCGACGCCCGCGGCACAGAGGTCGCGATAAATCTCGGGCGTGCAGCCGGAGCCGCCGGCGGCGTTCTCGGCGTTCGCGATGACGAGGTCTAGCTTGCGATCGGCGACGAGGAGCGGCACAGCGCGACAGACGATGTCACGTCCCGGACGGCCTACGATGTCGCCGATGAAGAGGATACGCATGGTGGGGGAAGTAGAGAGTTGCGAGTAGCGAGTAGCGAGTGCAGAACCGTAACTCGTAACTCGCTACTCGTAACTTGGTTAGTGCGCGGTTTCTTGGATGCGCGTTTCGCGGATGAGGGTGACTTTGATTTCGCCGGGGTAGGTGAGCTGTTGCTCGAAGGCGCGGGCGATGTCGCGGCAGATTTTTGCCGCGCTTTCGTCGGTCGTGTCGCGGCTGCTGGCGATCACGCGCACCTCGCGGCCGGCCTGGATCGCGAAGGCCTGCTGCACGCCTGGGAAGCTGGTGGCGATCGTTTCGAGCTCCTGCATCCGCTTGATGTAGCGGTCGAGCGTTTCGCGACGGGCGCCGGGGCGGCTCGCGCTGCACGCGTCGGCCGCGGCCACCAGCACCGTGTAAGGCATGTCGGGGCGGATGTCGTCGTGATGGCCGAGGGCGGCGTGGACGACTTCCTCCTTCTCGCCAAACCGCTTGAGCAGCTCGGCGCCGATCTTCGGGTGGCCGCCCTCGAGGTCGTGGTCGGCGGCTTTGCCGATGTCGTGCAGCAGGCCGGCGCGGCGGGCCAGCTCGCCGTCCATGCCCATCTCCTCGGCCATCATGCCGGTGATGAAGCACACCTCGATCGAGTGCCGCAGCACGTTCTGGCTGTAGCTGGTGCGATAGCGGAGGCGGCCGAGCAGCTCGACGATCTTGGCGTGCACGCCAAACACCTGGGCTTCTTGGAGGGCTTCTTCGCCGTACTTCTTGATCGAGGCTTCGACTTCCTTCTCGGTCTCCGCGACCAGTTCCTCGATGCGCGAGGGGTGAATGCGGCCGTCGGCGATGAGCTTGCCGAGCGAGATGCGGGCGATCTCGCGGCGCACGGGGTCGAAGGCGCTGACGATGACCACGCCGGGCGTGTCGTCGATGATCACGTCGACGCCGGTGGCTTTCTCCAGGGCGCGGATGTTGCGGCCCTCGCGGCCGATGATGCGGCCCTTCATTTCGTCGTTAGGGATGTCAACCGTGCTGGTCGTGCTCTCAGCCGTGTGGGCGGCGGCGTAGCGCTGGATCGACGTGATGAGCATTTCCTTGGCTTTGGCCGCGGTCTTGTCGACGGCTTCGCGCTCGTAGCGGGTGATAAGCGCCCCTTGCTCGCGGATCAGCTCTTTTTCCAGGCGCGAGAGCAGCCGCGTCTCGGCGTCTTCGCGGCTGAGGCCGCTGAGCTGGTGCATGGTCTGGCGTTCGAGATCGAGCAGGTCGTCGAGCTCTTTCTGGCGTCGGGTGGCGTCGTCGAGCTTCTCGGCGAGGCGGCGCTGGTTGCTCTCGACCATCTTCTCCTGTTTGGAGAGCTGGTCGGCCCGCGACTGCATGGCGTCCTCGCTCTTGTCGAGCTTGCGTTCGCGTTCGTGGAGGCCGCGGCGGACTTCCTCGTTTTCGGCCTCAAGTTTACCCTTCTCTTGGAGGGCCATCTCGCGGGCTTCGACGGCGGCTTCCTTGCGGCGAGACTGGGCCTCCATTTCGGCGCGCTCGATAATCTGGGCGGCTTCCTTGTCGGCGTCGCGCTTGCGCAGGTAGTCGAGCAGCTTGACGAGCCCCATACCCGAGGCCGCGGCGAAGACCGCGGTGATGGTGTAGAGCACCGCGTCGGAGACGGCGGCGAGCGGCAGTGCCGACGGGTCGGGGGCGAACGAGTCGAGTGCAAGCGCGAGGCTGGCAAGTGGTGCGGACATGCGCGTCCTTCAGTTCCGGTATGAGGACACAGCGCGGCGGCCAACCGGGGAAGAGCGCGACGAAGCGAGGTGCACAGTCCGCCGCGGCGGATTGCGTCCGCGTGCCCCGTGGGGCTGCGGATGCGGCGAACTTCGGTCGCATTGCAGAGAAGTCTTAGATGGCGTCGCTTCGGACGGCTACGCTGCCGACGGACGTGCTCAGCGCGTTCGCCGGAACCGCAGGCGGGCGTTACGCTCATCGGAAATCCAGGCGCCGTTGTGCCGTGGCGGACGCGAACCCAGCTGCGAGCGCAGCAGGACATCCTGCCGAGCGTGAGCGGTTCGCGTGACCGCGCAAAAAGCCGGGGCTGGTCGAGCCTGAACCGCGAAACTGAAGTTCGCGGCAAGCACGGACCACCGACAGCCTCGGGCGGTTCTCAGCAGGGCGACGAGCACGGTGCTCAGGCCCATGCTTGCTTGGCCGCGGCGGAGATCGGCGCCGCGCTTGCAACCTGACAGCATACGCCGGCCGGCGACCGTGAAGGCTGCGGCGTAGGCGATGACCAGCAGAATGGCAAGCGTGGTGAGCATATCCGTCGCGACTGCAGAGACTCTGACAAACGGGCGTCTGGTTAAGACTTTTCTACGAAAACCAAAGTTGCCACAACGCTCGCTCGGCGCGGCACGCCCTGGGGGCTGCCCACGCTGAGGTGCGTGGTTAAACGCAAAAGAAAGGGCCCGGCCCGATTCGGCTTCCAAGGGAGACGCGGAACTGGCCAGCGGCGGTCAATCCTATCACAATCAAGGGAGACTGCAACTACAGAACGCCGCGCCGCCGCGATAGCGTTGCCCAATCCCCGCACTTGGAAGACTCGCCGCCTGCGATGATCGTGCCCTCCCCCGCTTACTGCCGCCCGGCTGCGTTTCGCGCGTTCGCCGAGAGCCTCGCCGACATCGACTCGGCGGCCGGACTGTTCCGCGCGGCATGGGCCATCGCGCAGCACGAGCAACCCGACGCCGATCTTGCCGCGGGCGAGACGGTGATCGAGAACCTGGCGCGAGCGGTGCAGCGGCGCGTGCAGTCGCGCACTCATGAGGCGCTGCTCGCGCATCTGCATGATGTGCTGTTCGAGGTCATCGGCTTTCGCGGCAATCGCGACGATTACTACAACCCGTCGAACAGCCTGCTGCCCGACGTGCTGCGCTCGCGGCGCGGACTGCCGATTTCGCTGGTGCTCATCTACCGCTGCGTGGCGGCGGGCGTGGGGCTGACCGTGCACGGCGTGAACGCACCGGGGCACTTTCTCGCGGAGATCGAGCTCGATGAGGCGACCGGGCGGCGGACCGAGTACGTCGATCCGTTCAACGGCGGCGAATTGCTGCACGAAAAGGAAGCGCTCGCCCGGATCGCCGAGGCGACGGGGCACGACGTGTCGCACACGCCCGAGGTGCTGCGCCGGGCGACGCCGCAGCAATGGCTCGCGCGGATGCTGCACAACCTGCAGGCGTCGCTCGCGGCGAGCGGCCGCGAACGGGACATGTACGCGATGCAGGAATTGTCGCAGCTGCTGGAGCAGCCGTGAGCGGCATCGCGCAACGGATTGTGATGGCGGCGATGTGCGCGTGCGCGGCGGCGGTTCATGCTGAAGTCGCGGTGATCGCTAATCGGACCGAGGCGCCGGTGACGGTCGAGGTGCTGGTTCGCGGACAGGCGCCGCGGAAGCTCGCGCTGGCGCCGGGCGACAGCCGGCCGATTGTCGCGAACGCGGCGGTGCAAGTTCGGCTCTCAGCCGATGTCGCGACGCCGCCGCTAGCGCTCGATGCACAATGTGCCTACGCGATCGACGATGGCGGCGGCCGTGGGCCGTTGCATTTGAGCAAGATCCCGCTTGGGGAGACCGTGAGCCCCGCGTGGGAGTCGCCGGGATTGTGGCTCGAACCACCCGCGGGGCGCGTGGTGGACGTCAAGATCTTCGTCGACGACGACGAGCGGCGGCCGCGGAGCGTGTGGGAGCCGGAACTGCGGGCGCGCGTCGCGGCGGCGTCGGCGGCGCTTGTGGCGCACGGCGGAGCTCGGCTGCGCGTAACTGCCGTCGACGTGTGGAACTCGGACGACGGCGAGAACGACTTCAACCGCACGCTGAAGGAGTTCGAGCGCGTCGCGTCGCCCGCGCCAGCGGAGATCGCCATCGGCTTCAGCAGCCAGTACGAGTTCGCCGTCGGGCGGATTCACCTGGGTGGCACGCGCGGGTCGTTCCATCCG
>JANOIK010000854.1:0-3903 GCA_031407585.1 Planctomycetota bacterium
TTGCGGGAACTCGACAAAACGGTCGACATGAGCGCGGCGAATTCGGGCATGTGGCTCAATTTGGCGGTGAATTACGGCGGCCGGGCCGAGCTGGTCGACGCGGTGCAAGCGATTGGCGTGGAAATTGCAGAGGGACGGATGACGCCTCAGGGCGTCGACGAAGCGGCGATCGCGAGCCGGCTGTACACGGCGGGGCTCGACGATCCGGACCTCTTGGTCCGAACGGCGGGCGAGCTGCGGATTAGCAATTTCTTGCTGTGGCAAGTCAGCTACGCGGAGATTTGGGTGACCGACCGGTGTTGGCCGGAGTTCGATGAGGCGACTCTTCACGACGCGATCCGGGATTTTGCCAGTCGCAATCGGAAATACGGCGGCTTGAACGGTTAAATGCGGCTAGTCTCGGATCGGCGCTACCATCGCCGGCTTTTTGCGAGAGGCGGGGGCGGACTTGCTACGTTGGCGACTCATTCTCGGCGCTGTGTACGTGCTGGTTCTCGGCGGCGCATGCTGGCTGGACGCGCAGTCGAGATCACCAGGATTGTATCTCGGCCCGATCGCCGTCGTTGTCACTTGGTTCTGCGCCGACGAATTGCGCAAGATGTTCGACTCGCGCGGCTACAAGCCCGCCGCGTGGTCGTTTTACTCCGGCGCGTTGATGCCGGTGATCTTCAGTTGCGTCCCGATCGCGTTCCCCGCCATCGTGCAGAATTACACGATCGGCACGTTCGGATGGCTGGGTCTGGGGCTGGCCGCGGGCCTCGCCGTGGCATTCGTTGGCGAAATGCAGCGATTCGACGGCGCCGGTCGTTCGATCGTCAACGTCGCGGTGACAACCTTCGCGGTGCTGTACGTCGGCGGTTGCATGGGCATGATCGTGCAATTGCGTTTGGTACATCTCGTCAATGACCCCGAATCGGACATCGGCGGATTTAATGGCTTATTTCCGCTATTGGCGTTCGTGGCCACAGTAAAGTTCAGCGACATCTGCCAATATGCTGTCGGCCGCACATTCGGACGAAACAAGCTCGCCCCGAAGTTGAGCCCAGGAAAAACTTGGGAAGGCGCCGTCGGAGGCATCGCGGTCGCCAGCGTTCTGTCGGCCGCGTTTCTTGGCAGCCACGTGTACTCCTGGAAGCTCTTCGAGTGGCACTTATGGCCGCGGCCGCTTTTCATTGCGGCATCGATCGCGGTCGCCGGTCTGATCGGCGACCTTGCCGAGTCGCTCCTCAAACGCGACGCGGGAATGAAGGACTCGAGCAACTGGATGCCGGGCTTCGGCGGTGTGCTGGATTTGATGGACTCTCTGCTGCTGGCCGCTCCCTTGGCGTACCTTTGGTTCGTCAACGGTTTCCTCGACCCGGTGACTGGCACTCCGGCGGGGTGACTTCAGGAGCCACCGCCAAGGCGCAGCGCGGTTCAGCCGCCGCCGACCTCAACCCCTACAACCCGTTTCCTCGTAACCGCTTATGCAGGCGGCGGAATTCGGATTGTTCCCCGGCGCCACTTAGCGGGTATATTTACACCAGTGCCCCGTAGGTCAGCCGACGTGGCCATGTCTTACGAACGGTCGCATGCCCACGCGGACGTGGGCATGGCACACAAGGAATCGACAGGACGCGCAGCGACGCCCACTACGCGACGCAACACGGAATGATTGAAGCATCCATCTCGGTCGGCAACGCCGAAGAGCTCGTGCTGCTGCTAGGGACCAAAGACCAGCACCTTCGCCAAATCCGCGGCTCGATCCCCGCCAAGATTTCGACGCGGGACGGCAAGGTCTTCATCCAGGGCGAGGAAGACGCCGTCGTCAAGGCGACCGCTGTGCTCGAAGAGCTGCGGTCCACCATTGGCCGCAGCGGGCCGGTCGACTCCGCACAGGTCGCGGCGATCATTCACCGAATCACCGGCAACGGCGAAGCGGTCGCCACGGCGCCGATCGACATTCGCACGGGACGGAAGATTCGCCCTCGCACCGCGGGTCAGGCTGCTTACGTGCAAGCCATCCGCACGCACGACCTGGTGCTGTGCGCCGGCCCCGCGGGCACGGGCAAGACGTATCTCGCCGTCGCGACCGCGGTCGAGGCGTTCCGAGACCAGTCGGTTCGCAAGATCGTGCTGGTGCGTCCCGCGGTCGAAGCCGGCGAAAGCCTCGGCTTCCTGCCCGGCGACCTGCAGGCGAAGATCAACCCCTACCTGCGGCCGCTGCTCGACGCGCTGCGCGAAATGATGGACGCCGAGCAGGTGCGCCGTTACATGGACGACGACGTGATCGAGGTCGTGCCGCTCGCCTACATGCGCGGCCGCACGCTCAACAACGCGTTCATCATCATGGACGAGGCGCAGAACACCACCGTCTCGCAGATGAAGATGTTCCTTACCCGCATGGGCGAGGGATCGAAGGTCGTGGTGTCGGGCGACATCTCGCAGATCGACCTGCCCGTCCAAACCAAGAGCGGGCTCATCGACGCGCTGCAGCGGCTCAAGGGCATCGAGGGCACGACCAGCGTGAAGTTGTCCGGCTCGGACATCGTGCGCCATCGCCTCGTGCAAGAGATCGTGCGGGCGTACGAGGAAACTGAGTGATGTCCTCGGGCCCGCAAAAACGCACGCGGCAGCAGCGCGTCGCTTCGGTTTCGCTGCCGCCGGGGTTCTGGCGGCTGGCGTGGGGCCATCTCCAGCGCGGCGGCGTCCTCTTGCGGCTGGGGCTCTGCGCGATCACGGCCATTTTTCTGTGGGCCTTCACGCGCGGCTGGGATCCGCCGTTTGGCTACCGCGAGAACGACGTCGCACGGCGGCCGATCGTGGCGCGCATCGACTTCAAGCAGCCCGACCCTGAAACGACGGAGGAGAATCGCCAACGGGCTCGCAAAGAAACGCGCGCCGTTTACGTGCAGGATCCCGATGAGCTGGTGCAGCTCCGCGCGAAGCTGCGCACCGAGATCGGCAGCCTGCTCGCGGCCAAGACGCTGGACGAGGTCGACCCGGCGGCGTGGGCGAAATTCCAGCCCAAGCTCGCCCCCGGGACGCCCAACCCCGAAAAGGATGTCCGCGAAAAGCAGTTCGCGGATTTCCTCGCGGCGTTTTCCGCCGAGAACGCTCTGGAAACGTTCAGCCTGCAGGTCGCCGAGGCCATGGCGACCATCGAAGAGCAAGGGTTGCTCGACATGGTTCCGCCCGAGCATGACGTGCTCGAAGCGAACTCCGAAAAGATCTGGGTCCGCCTGAAGAAGGACGGCGCGGTGGGCGTGCCGGCGGCGGCCGATATCGCGGAGGTGCTGGTCACCGACGAAGCGGCGGGCCGGTTGCAGGAGGCGCTCAAGAAATACGTTAAGCCCGCGGAGCTTGCTGCGCTCGCCTATGCGTGGCTGGAACCGCAGTTGCCCTCGACGCTCACGCTCGACATTGACGCCACCAAGGAGCTACAGGACAAGGCCGTCGCGAAGGTGGAAGAGGCGTTCATCCCGCGCGAGAAGGATGTTTACGTCATCGCGAAGGCCGGCGAGTCGATCACCCCCGAGAAGCTAACGCTGCTGCGGCTCGAATACGAAGCGGAACTCGCCGAGCGCACGATTCCGAACCGCATAGGCCGTTCCGCCGCCGTGCTCGGCATGTTCATCGCACTCTACACGCTCGCCGGTTTTTATCTTTACGTGCGCGATCGGCGGACGCTCGACGAGCTGCCGCGGATGATCACGCTGCTGGGCCTATTCCTGGTCACGGTCACGCTCGCGACGATTGTGAGCTGGTACGCCTGGGGCGCCGACATTATCCCGTTGTTGCTGTTCGCGATGATCATCGCAGTCGCGTACCAGCAGGAAATGTCGCTGCTGCTCTCAGCATGCGTCACGTTGGTGGTCGTCGTGTCGCTGGGGCACGGGCTGCCGCAGGCGCTCGTGTGGAGCG
>JANOIK010000893.1:0-4814 GCA_031407585.1 Planctomycetota bacterium
CCCTTGCTGCGGAAATGATTGTCAAGCAAGGATATCGTCGGCAGTCTGTGCCAGTTGGAACTCTGGCTCAGATTATGGTCTGTCGCATGGCACGCGCCTTGCCGAGTTGCTTTCTTCCAGCTTGTGACCATGGGGGGCAGACCGGGACACCCGCGATTTAGCGGGAATGCCATGCGACTTCGCATTCTAATTGCGGTTACCTGCGTTCACTTCATTGCCAGCGCCGCTGGCAACGCCGCGCTCATCGTGAACGCCGCGCGGCCGATTACCGACCGCATCAACGTCCATCTCATCGCGACGGCCGACGACGACGGCACGGACTCGACCGCTGGAACATTCGGCACTTCCACCATGCAGGCCGAGATTTTCGGCTACGTCGATACGATCTACGCGCAGGCCGGCGTCGATGTCAATTTTTCATTTCGTGCCGGAACTTACAACAGTAGCTTTGCTCGCGTCGGCACGCTTCCCAGCGATCAAGTTCGGCCTCAGAGCGATCTCAATACGATGCGCAACAACGCGGCAGCGGCCGGCGGCGTGCTGAGCAGCGACACTAACACGATCAACCTGTTTATGGTGACGATCGTTCCGGGGTTCAGCCAGCTCAGCGCCAACTCGTCGGCGGGCCTCGCGACGATTAGCGGCAATGGCGTCGCGTACTACGGCGGCTCGGCGTTGCTGGGGTTTACAGGCGGTCGTGAGGTGCTCGCCGGGGTCCTTGCCCATGAGATCGGGCATAATCTGGGGCTATCTCATAACACGACCGCCTTCAACTTGATGCAATCCGGCGGCCCGGCCAACGAAAAGGGCCAGCGGCTCGACGCGGCGCAAATCGCGACGATCCTCGGCAGCCGCTTCACCGTCGCGGTGCCGCTGACGCTGGACGGCGACTTCAACGGCGACCGCCGCGTCGACGGCACGGACTTGCTCATCTGGCAGCGCGGCGGCTCGCCCCGTGGCATGACGCCGGGCGATCTGGCGCTCTGGCGAGCGAATTTTGGCCGGGTTCTGACAGTCGAAGCCGCGGAGCAAATTCCTGAGCCTCAGACGCTGGTCGTCGCACTAGTATCAGCAGCCGTGGTTGCCGGACGAGCGCGTGCCGCCACTTTCAGTCACCCAAGATCACTTCCAACTTGCGGATAAGCGCCGGAAGATCGTGGCGAATGATTTCCCATAGGACGTCGAAGTCGACGCGATCGTAGCCGTGGATCAGCCGATTCCGAAACGCAACGACTTGAGACCAAGGCACCTGCGGATGCTGGACTCGGAACTCGTCGGAGATGTGCGAGGCCGCTTCGCCAACGAGTTCCATCAATCGCGTCATCGCGAGATTGAACTGCCTGTCAGAATCCAAATCAGCTCGCACTCGACCGGCGGCCATGGCAGCGGCCTCACGCGCGTGGTCGAGCATATGTTGGATTCGAGTCGCGTCGTTAGCCTGCGGCGACAAAGTGGACCTCGGCTTCGCGGAGGACTTCATCGCGGAACCGGTCGCTGAGGAAGCCGGGGGTATTGAGGTCGACGGGACGGCCGAGAATCTGCGAAAGCTCGTCCTGCATGGAGAAGAAGGCTAATCCTGGCGTGCGGCCAGGTTCGAACTCGACGAGCACATCGATGTCGCTTTCCGGCGTGAAGTCCTGCCGCAGAATCGACCCGAAGAGGGCCAACCGCGCAACTCCATGGCGACTGCAAAAATCCGCGATTTTGTCGCGCGGTATCGTGACGCCGTGATGTTGCGTTGAATTCGACATGACCTTGGGCCTCCATGGCAAGTATACCGCATCGACGCCTGACTCGGCGGCGCCCCGCAAAACGCCACTTTAAATAGCCCCGGCCAGCGGAAAAACGCCCCTATCGGGCCGAAGTGGTACGGTTGCGTCCCGGCGGGAAAGCGGTACATTAATGGTCTTGGCCCCCGTTGGGCCGTAGGTCTATGGACAGTCCCTAGGAGTTGGTGCAGGCGTCAGGGTTGGGATTGGACGGTCGGCGGCGCGGTTTGATCGCGTCGTCGGATGTTCGTCCCTCGCAACGCGCATGCGACGGAGCACTCCGCACACGGATTTCCACGACACGATCCACGTTACAACGTCCCGACACGAAGTCCCCGACACAAAGCCACGAGGCGCGGCCCGCCGCAGAGGCGTCGGCCGGAGAAGAACAGATGTCAGTCACGAAAGAGCGCAAGACCGAGTTAGTTCAGGACTATGGCCGCACCGGCAGCGATACCGGATCGGCCGAGGTGCAGATCTCGATTCTGACCAGCCGGGTTGCGGAGATGACGAAGCATCTTCAGCTTCACAAGAAGGACTACGCGAGCCGCCGCGGGCTGCTGGCGATGGTCAGCCGTCGGCGTCGGTTGCTGGATTACGTGAAGCGCACGAATCCGCAAATGTACCTGGATCTGTTGCGGCGACTGGATATCCGCAAGTAACGCGAGTGACGTTCGCCAGCAGGGCGAACGCACCGCGGCGCGGCGGTTTGCTTCGGAGCAGGTGCGCGCTTTGGGTTGCGCGCTCGCCCGGCAAACCCTCTATGCGCGACGGTTCCGACCTAAAACGGCTCACTCGCTGAGCGCTGCGCGACTATCACGGCTTTACAAAACCACGCCCTGACAAAACCGCGCCCTTACAAAACACAAGTCACGATTAAACTCATTTAGCAGGAATGGTCAATTGAAGAGAATCAGAGTTGAAAAGAAGATTGGCAAGAGCACGTTCATCATCGAGACGGGAGCGCTCGGCAAGCAGGCCGCCGGGTGCGTGACGGTGCAGTACGGCGACACCGTGGTGATCTGCGCGAGCGCCACCGGCCCGCCGCGGCCGGGCATCGACTTCTTCCCCCTGACATGCGACTACCGTGAGCGCGTCGCCGCCGCGGGCAAGTTTCCCGGCGGCTTCATCAAGCGCGAAGGCCGCCCCACGACCAAAGAGATCCTCACCTCGCGGCTCATGGATCGCCCGATCCGGCCGCTGTTCCCCGAGGGCTTCGGCGACGAGGTGCAGATTCAGGCGTTCGTCCTGTCGAGCGATCGGCAGACTGACGCCGACGTGCTGGCAATGAACGGCGCCGCGGCTTCGCTGGGCATTTCGTCGCTGCCGTTCCAAGGCCCGCTGGCCTCGATCCGGTTAGGGTCGATCGGCGGGAAGCTGATTCCCTTCCCCACCCAAGACGAGCTGGAAACCAGCACGCTGGACCTGATTGTGTCCGGCACGCGCGAGAGCGTGCTGATGATCGAAGGCTTCGGCCGCGAGTTGCCCGAGGCCGAGATGGCCGCGGCAATCATGGAGGCCCACCGCATCATCCGCGAGCTGTGCGATCTGCAGCAGGAGCTGATCGACAAGGTCGGCCCGCAGAAGATGGACTTCAAGGCGCCCGCGTCCGACGGCTTGTACGACGTGCTGAAGCAACGGTTCTACGACCAGGCCATGACGGCCAAGCGCACCGAAGGCAAGCACACGCGGGCCGAGGCGATGAGCGCCGTGAAGAAGACGGCTCAAGCCGCGCTGATTCCCGATCCGACCGCCGAAGGCGCCTACACGCTCGCGTCCTTCTCCAAGGCGTGGCACGACCTGGAAGCCCGCTTGATCCGCGACATGATCCAGAGCGGCACGCGCACAGACGGTCGCGATTACACCACGCTGCGGGCGATCGGGTGCGAAGTCGACCTGCTGCCGCGGGTCCACGGCTCGGCCCTCTTCCAGCGCGGCGAGACGCAAGCCCTGGTCACCATTACGCTCGGCACGGGCCGGGATGAGCAGCGCGTCGACGGGCTGTTCGACGAATACTCGAAGCGGTTCATGCTCGACTACAACTTCCCGTCGTTCTCCGTGGGCGAGGTGCGGCCCATTCGCGGCCCCGGCCGGCGCGAGATCGGCCACGGCGCCCTCGCCGAGCGGAGCGTGAACCCGGTGCTGCCGGATCACGACACGTTCCCCTACACGGTGCGGGTGATCTCGGACATCCTCGAGTCGAACGGCTCCAGCTCGATGGCGAGCGTGTGCGGCGCCACCCTGGGCCTGATGGCCGCGGGCGTGCCGATCACGAATCCCGTCGCCGGCATTTCTGTAGGCCTGGTCAAGGACGGCGACAAGTGGTGCCTGCTCACCGACATCATCGGCGACGAGGACCACTACGGCGACATGGACTTCAAGATCGCCGGTACGCAGAACGGCTTCACGGGCATCCAGCTCGACCTGAAGATCGACGGCATTAGCGAGGAGATCATCCGCGCGACGCTCGAGCAATCGCGGGCGGCGCGGATCGAAATCCTGCGGTCCATGCTGTCGACCATTCCGCGGCCGCGGGCCACGGTGGCCGAGAGCGCGCCGCGGCTGTTCCGCACGCAGATCCCCCCCGACAAGATCGGCCTGCTCATCGGCCCCGGCGGCAAGACGATCCGCGGCATCCAAGAGGATACCGGCGTGACGATCGACGTCGAGGAAGACGGCACGGTGACGATCGCCGGCTCGGACGAGGCGACCGCCCGCGCGGGTCTGGCTCGCGTCGAGGCGCTCACCGCCAGCGTGCAGGTCGGCCGCATCTACGACGGCGTGGTCACGAGCGTGAAGGACTTCGGCGCCTTCATCGAGATCCTGCCCGGCCGCGACGGCCTTTGCCACATTAGCGAGCTGGCCGAGGGTTACGTCGGCAGCGTCGGCGACGTGTGCAAGGTTGGCGACCGCCTGCAGGTGAAGGTGATCGCGGTCGACGAGCAAGACCGCGTGAAGCTGAGCCGCAAGGCTGTGCTACGCGAGCAAGCGCACGCCGAGCCAGCGGTTCAGGCGTAGGGTCTTCCGTGAGTCTGCACATTCTAG
>JANOIK010000125.1:0-1827 GCA_031407585.1 Planctomycetota bacterium
TGAGAGCGGCTCGATCCGGTCCGCTTGCCGTAGGCGAGCACTTCATTATACGCGTCTGTGTATCGTTGCGTATTCAATTGAGCAATCGTGAATGGAGTCGTCGCGTCGAAGTGATCAGCGTTCGGAATTGCCCACGGGTCAACCGAGCCCCAGTCCGAGCCCCAACCCTTCTGAATGTTGGGGGCGACCATCGGGTCCGTCGTCCAGTGGCCCATTCCCCCAGGCGCATTGTAATTGTCCGGCAAATCCCACCCGTCGTTCTGGTGCGCGTCGATGTATTGCTGCGCAACAGAATTCCCCAGGTCGATACCCGCTTGTTTCACCGCCGGCGGGGCAACAACCGCGCCCAGCCGGTTGGCCAGGTCCGCGTCCAAAATGCCCGTCGCCTCGGGATACATATTCTTCAGAACCTTATAGGCGGCTTGCGAAACGGCCGCGTCGAGCGAAACGTTGGCGGCATTGGCCGTGGTGTTGACCTTGAACGGCGCATGCGTGCGATCGAACGCCTGAAAGATGTCGTAAATCGAGCCGTTCATCATCGCCATCGCGCGAGTCGGCACGCCCGGATTGTGCTTCGTCACCACTGTTTCGGCCACGGTGCACATCGTGTCGTTCCACTGTTGCACGATATCGACGCCCCACGCCAGCGTGCCCGTGCTCGCACTCAACAGCATGGCCATACCGACAGTGAACTTGCGGATCATTGCAGTGTTCTTTCCCATTAAATCAGCGTGTCTAGAAATCAAGAGGGAGCGAGCGACCCGAACGTCGACATGACCCAGACCGAGTGACGCGCCGAGCGAAGTTCAGAAGGCGCGACGCATGCGCGAGTCGCCGCAATAGAAGCGGTCGCGCGTGAGGCTGGTGGTCCGATGACCGGGTCAGGAAATTAGCAGCGCCTTGAGAATCGCGTCCGAGAGAATTCGCAGTCGCCCGGTGGCTAACTTCGAGAAAGCTTCTGCATGATGTCCCTCGGCCCGGGCCCTGTCAAGAAAAATCCCTCAAGCCGCCCATGCACTGCTGGCGGCAACTCACAGCACGCCAGGCGTCGGGCGAAAAAGGCCCCCAAGCCGGGGGGGCAAGCTACTCCCCCTCGGGATCTCCAATCGCCCGCAGATACTCCGCCAATTGGGACTGCAAATCAAGCAGTTCCTGCCAGTTGGCCAGCGGCAGCGTCGCCTTGCCCGTCTGCTCGTCGATGGACGCCGCTACCACGAGCTGACGGGCCCGCAGATGCAGGTATTCAAGAATCTCAGAAACCTGGGCCGCCTGCCCCGGGCTGAGCTGGGCCGGCAAGTCCGGCGGCAACGGCATGTGCAGCGTGCTCTGCAGGTCCTCAGACGCCCCCAGCCGCAGCTCGAAGCTGATCGACTTCGAATCGACCCGCTGGGCCAACTGGTCCGCAATCAACTCGCTCGTATCGCTGATCCCATCCCCGCGCAGCTCCTCGAGCCGCCCGGCAATCTGGTCCCGCGTCCCGAACAGCAGGACCGACCTGCCAAGCGAGATGACGTCGCCAAACCGCAGGATCCGTAACTGCGTATCTTCGCCGTTCACCCGCGTGCCGTTAGTGCTTTCCAGGTCGGTCAGGACCAGCTTGTTCTGGTCCTCCTGGATCTTGAGATGAAAGCGGCTGATCCGCTCATCGTTGAGCTGAACGGAATTGCCTTCCTCGCGGCCAATCGTCACCGGCGGTTCGATTTCCTCGAACACCTGGCCTCGGTCATGATCCGAGACCGGGACGCCGCCGATCTTGACGCTGAGCTCTCGCTCTACGCCGGGCGGGAGCCGCAGCAGCACGTGGCTGTGAGTGCCGCTGCTCGGACC
>JANOIK010001008.1:0-2195 GCA_031407585.1 Planctomycetota bacterium
CGAGGAATCGAAAATCGCGATCCGCAACGTCCGCCGCGACGCCAACAAGCACGCGGACACGGCCGAGAAGGACGGCGAGCTGAACGAAGACGGCTGCAAGGGCGTGAAGGACGACGTGCAGGAACTTACCAAGAAGTTTGAATCGGCGGCCAACGATCTGGCCGCTGCCAAAGAAGCCGAAGTGATGGGGGGCTAGCGACCCTTGCTCACAATTTTGATGGCAAGTCGCAATGCAGGTGGTTATCATGAGTTGGCGCCCATGTCACCTCTTTTCTTGAGCGGCTTGTCGTTCGCTTTTAGCCTTATCACGGATTGCGCCTAATGAATTCTGATCCTTGCAGGAGCATCCGCGTTTTTGGCGCGATGACGATGCTGGCAGTTTTGTTTCCTTACAGTGCATCCACGGCAGCGCCCCCGCCTTACGAGCAATGGTCGCGGAGCATTAGCACGCCGCAGACGGACTTTGCTTCGCGCGTGTCCGCAGATGCACTCGGCAATGTGTACGCTCTCGGCTACACAGGCGGCCAGTTGGGCCAGTCGTCCGCAGGCGGATACGACGCTTTTCTGAGGAAGTTCAATCCGAATGGAACCGTCCTTTGGACGCGTCAGTTTGGCCTTTCGCAACACGACGCCGCGTCCAGCCTCCACGTGAGCAGCGCTGGTGACGTGGTCATTGCGGGTTCGACGGATGGGCCGCTGGGAGGCCCGTCTTTGGGTAGCACCGATGGTTTTATCCGCAAATACAATTCGTCCGGTGCGTTGATGTGGACGACGCAGTTCGGCTCGCCCGTGGTCGACGCCATAGCCGACGTTGATTTGAATTCTGCAAATGAAATCTTCGTAGGCGGATACCGCTTAAACTTCTCTCCCTACGAGATCCGTGGATTTATTTCAAAATTCTCTGCCGGCGGAGCGTCGATTTGGTCGCGCACACTCAGTGACACGGGAGAGGTTTTCGCCAATGGCGTCGCCGCGGATATCGGCGGAAACATGATCGTGGCCGGCCAGGCCTCGCACGGGACGCGTCTGACGGGCAGCAGTGAGTCGGGGCGAGCATTTGTGGCCAAATATGATGGGGCTGGCAGTCCCATTTGGATCCGCCAGTTTGGCGGAGATACCATGGTAGCCCGTGATGTGGAAGTTGATGCGATTGGCAACAGCTATGTGGTCGGCGAACGGTTCGTCAACAAATTCGATCCAACCGGCTCGTTACTTTGGAGCCGATCGCTCAATCAAAATACAGTCGGGAGTAATGTCGCCCTCGATGGCTCGGGGCTTATTTACGTGGGATGTTATGGCATGTCGGCCTACCGTATTTATGACGATGCGGGAACCTTCCTCGGAGCAAGGGCGCCCAATACCGATTCCGCTTATCCGACCTTCGTGAGCCCGGACGGCTTGGGAAATATCCTTACTTACCGAACTGTCAGCGCGTCGAATGACTTCGATACGACCTTGTATAAACATACGGGAATTCCAGAGCCCGGTTCGCTCACGCTCGCGCTAATTCTCATCTCAACCGCGCACTCGTTCCGTCTTCGGCGTGCTAGCACCCGCGCCGAAGCTTGTCTTGTTCCGCGTCGTCGGGTCGGGCTATATTTGCCCGCGGAACTACCCGACGTTCTAGCCGCGCCGCGAACGATTTCGCTCGCGCGGCGACCCAGATCTATGTCGAGCGCGACCGCCGCGGCCTAATTCTTGCGCCGCGCTTCAATCGCGCTCACGGTTTATGGAGAAACCGAAATGAGTCGCAAGGAAGTCGACGCACTGCGCCCCGACCACGGGGCCGATTGGAAACACCGTATCATTTGGCTCGCGATCGCCACGGCCGTGCTGGCCGTCGCGATTCTGTTCCGCCTTCGCGAGGGCGATCGGCCGATTCACGCCGAAACCGTGGCCGCGTCCGCCGAGACGCCCGTTGAAAGCGAGGGCGCCCTGCCCCGCTTGGGCCGGCCGCAGCACGACGTGATGGCGATCGTCAACGGCAAGGACATCAGCCGCAAGACGCTCATCGACGCTTGCGTGCGCCGCTTCGGCGAGGACGTGCTCGAGAGCCTCGTGAACAAGCGGCTCATCGCCAACCACTGCCAGAAGCGCGGCGTGGTGGTGACCAACGACGAGATCACGGCCGAGATCGACCGCATGGCGGAGCGGTTCCAGCTTGGCCGCGAGCAATGGCTCGCCATGCTCGAGAA
>JANOIK010001023.1:0-5351 GCA_031407585.1 Planctomycetota bacterium
CGTCGCCGCGGCGCTTGGCGTCGTCGACCATCGCGTCATCGCGATCGACCTGCGGGCGTTCGGGGGTAGTGCGCTCACGGCCGACATCGACGTGCCGCAGGATCGCACCGACGCCGAAATGTCCGCGGGCATCCCAGTGACCTACGTGCCGGCGCGCAACACGATCATGCTCGCGCTGGCGCTCGGCTACGCCGAGTCCATCGGCGCCGCCGACATTTTTCTCGGTGTCAACGCGGTCGACTACGGCGGCTACCCCGATTGCCGCCCGGAGTTCGTCGCCGCGTTCGAGCAACTCGCCAACCTCGCCACCAAGGCGGGCGTCGAAGACGCCAGCCGTTTTCACATCCACGCGCCGCTGATTAATATGACCAAGGCCGAAATCATCCGCCGCGGAGTAGCACTGGACGTCGATTACGGCCTCACGCATAGTTGCTACGCGCCTGACTCGATCGGCGCCTCCTGCGGCCGTTGCGATTCGTGCCAGATTCGGTTGAAGGGCTTCGCGGATGCGGGGCTCGTCGACCCGGCTCGATATTCGGATTCGGATTCACCACAGAGGGCACAGAGTGCACAGAGGGAGGAAAAAGCAGAGGATGTTAATTGGGTGAGTGGGCAGGTTGTTGATGCGGCGATGGCTGTTCATCGTCGCTTGGGGCCCGGACTACTCGAATCTGCCTATGAAAGCTGTTTGGTTTTTGAATTGCAGAAGCGGGGTTTGCGTGTCGCTCAACAGGTGCCCATGCCATTGAGCTACGACGGTCACGTCCTCGGAGCAGGATGCCGGCTGGACATCGTGGTCAACGACGTCGTCATCGTAAAAGTCAAAAGCGTCGATCGATTGGCCCCAATTCACGAAGCACAGTTGCTTTCATACTTAAAGCTCAGTGGAAGACCGGTGGGCCTGCTCATCAACTTCAACGTCGAACTACTAAAACATGGCCTAAAGCGCCTAGCAAACTGATCCTTTCTCCTTTCCCCTCCGCCTCTCTGTGTCCTCTGTGCCCTCTGTGGTGAATCCGCTCCGATGCGAATCGCCGAGATTTACAAATCGATCCAAGGTGAAGGCCGGCTCACGGGCACGGCAAGCGTTTTCGTGCGCGCCAGTGGCTGCAACCTGCGGTGTTGGTTCTGCGATACGCCCTACGCCTCGTGGCGGCCGGAGGGACGCGATTACGCGGTCGACGAAATCATTGCCGAGGTCGAGGAGTGGGACTGTCGCCACGTCGTCATCACCGGCGGCGAGCCGATGTTGTTCAGCGAGCTGATCCCGCTATGCGACGCGCTACGAGAGCGCGGCCGGCACACAACAATCGAAACCGCCGGCACGCTCTACTTGCCCGTAGCATGCGACCTAATGTCGATCAGCCCCAAGCTCGCGGGCAGCGCTCCGAGCGCCGCGCGGCACCCGCGGTGGCGTCGGCGCCACCAGCGGCAGCGGCATCGGCCTGAGGTCATCGCGCAGCTCATCACCGAGTACGACTACCAACTGAAGTTCGTCGTCGATCACACTGAGGACGTCGATGAAGTCGCCGACTACCTCGCCGCGTTCCCGCAAATCGAGTCGGCTCGCGTGATGCTCATGCCGCAAGGTCGCACGGCGGACGAAGTGGCCGAGCGCGCTGCGTGGGCCGAGCCGCTGGCCGCAGAGCGCGGGTGGAGCTTCTGCCCCCGCCGCCAGTTGGAATGGTTCGGGCCGGTGCGCCGCACTTAGCGTCGTCGCACTCGCGATCCTTGTCAGATCGCGCCGCCTTCCGTCGTCTTCTCTGTTTCCGGGAGCGCTTTGTCCGGTTCCGCAACGGGAACGGGCTTGGGCGCGTGAGCAGGCGCTCCATGCGGTCCGCCCTTCGGCGCGAACACCAGCACCATCGCGGCGCCCGCAATGACCAGGATCATCCCGGCGAGAAACATGGGGCCGACCTCGCCCAACAAACCTTCGCTAATGGTCGACACGAGCGTCGCCACGACGGGCGCCCCGCCGAAAATCAGCGGCATCACGTAAATCGGCTTGCCGCCGAAGTTGAACGCCATGATGATCCCCAGCGCGCCGATCGCCCCAGCCGCGCCGGCCGCCAGGCTCCACGTTGTGCCAGCCGCGGTGAAGCTGCTCGGCTCCGGACTCATGTTCAGAATCAGCGGCGGGATGCAAACCGCGATCGCGAAGTACGCCAGTCCCACGCACAACAGCGGTCGCAACCGGCTGTTCTGCATTGCCGCCTGGCCCTTGTGCAGCGTTGGGCCGTAGGAGCCCCAGCACAGGGCGACCATCGCGATGGAGAGGATCTGCAGAGCGAAGTTCCCCGCCTTGGCGCCTGCCTGCTTGGCAACCGTCGTTGGCGAGCGCGGCGCTGTTGCGAGCGATTCGCTCGCGCCGTCAGCGGGCGCCGCGTTGGCCTCCGCCGGCACAATCGCCTTGGCCTTCTCCGTGGGATGGAACGTCAGCACCGTCACGGCGCCCAGCATGACCATCACCAAACCCGCGATGAAGATCGGCCCAATGTCGCGAGTTTTCCCCGCGAGATAAATCGTCAGAAACGAGTTGACGATCGGCGCTAGACCGAACACCAGCGGCGCCACGAAAACCGGCTTGCCGCCGAAGTTGATCGCGAGGATGATCCCCAACGCTCCGAGCGCTCCGAGGGCGCCGCCAAGCAAACTGTAGATGATTCCTGTCGCCGTCCACTGGCCCCGTTCGCCGCGCAGCTTCAAGAGCACGACGGGCACGATCACGCCGATGAGAAAGTAGGCGAGCCCCACGCAAATGAACGGCCGCCAGCGCGCCGGCGCGGGCGTCGACGACATTGCCACCTGCCCCCAGCGCAGCATGGGCACGTAGAAGCCCCAGCCAAGAATGGTGACGCAGAAGGACGCGATGACAAACAACAAACTTCGCATGCTCGAACTCTCCGTCGCTTTAACCCCGATGAAGGCTCGTTGGTTCGAGCAAACTCGGGTCGGTCGCGTGCTAGAACTGTAAACACGGGCCGCGCCTGCCGCTAGTCGCCGCGCAGGGCGGGGATCAGCGGGGCATTGAGCGCCGAGCGCGCCGCCGCGTACGCCGCGGCCACGCCGGCCGCTGCGACGATCGCCAGGAGCGTCGCGAGCGTGCGCCAGGGGACGCCTACTTGCTCGATGAGCGCGTGCGGCAGCACTGCCGCGAGGGCCGCGCCGCAGCCGATCCCCAGGCCGCCCAAGAGCAGCACAAGATTCTCGGCGAGCACCATCTGCACGAGCCGCCCGCGGCGGAACCCTGTTGCTTGCAAAAGTGCAAGCTCTCCGCGGCGCTCGAGCACGCTCCGCAACTGCACCACCGCCAACCCGACAGCGCCTAGCATTAGCCCCAGGCCGCCGAGCAACTGGAACGTCGAGAGATACGTGTTCTGCACCGCCATGAGAGCGGTCAGCCGGTCGTTGGCATCCACGGCGTCGAAGCCAAAGTCTTCGAGATTGGTTTCGAGCAGCGACGCGAGTTCTTCTGTCGGCGGCGCATCAGAACCACGCTTGATGAGGAAGAATCGACGCCCCGCAGTTTCGGGAAACACCCGCAAGAAGTTAGCTTCGCTCACCACGACGTCGCCCTGCAGGATGCTGTTGGCGAGCATGCCGACGATTTGGAGAGTGACTTCGCGATCGAGCGAGTCGCGAATCGTGAGCCGATCGCCGAGCGCGTAGAGCTTCAAACTGTAGAACGCGGTGTTGCGATCGAGCACCATCGGCACAATCGGTCGTCCGTTGGCATCGTTTCCCAATTCCGCATCGAGTAGCTTCCACGCCGCGCCTTCCTGATTTCCTCCGGCTCCCTCCCTCTCCGAGGGGATGGGAGCACCGAGCACGGGCGACCCGAAGTCGCGCGAGCGCAGGTGGTACCCTTCGCGACGCGACGGGGAGGGGGGCGCCCCTGGTACACGCACTGAGTTATCCGTCATCGCCCACTGAAACTCACTCCGCTCGCCCAAAGCCGGCGGCGATCCCAGCACGCGCGGCTGAGTCGTCTGATAGAGATTGAGACAGCTCGCATCCTCGCCGTCTTGCACGCGGAAGCTAATCACCGTCGAGTCCGCCAGCCGCTCACTGTCGTCGTCGGAAAACCCAAGCTGGTCGCGCCCCGCGGGCGTGTTGAGATCGTAGTGGAGCGGCAAGTCGGCCGTGGCGAGCAGCGCGAAGCCGCCTGTGCCACGTTCGGTCGGCGCGAGGCGAAAGGCGCTCAGCGCGACGATGAGGAAGCTTGCCGTCGCGGCGAGCGCCAGCGAGAGCATCGTCCGGCTCGGATTGCGGCGAATGTTGCGAGCCGCGAGGCCCGAGAGGGTGAGCGATGTCGGCGGTTTCGACGCGGCGTCGAGCAGTCGTCCGCGCACGGCCGCGAGGATGCCGATGAGCGCGAGCGCGCCGCCGCCGAAGAACGCGCCGGCCTGAGCTTCGCCTTCCCACCAGATTGCAGCCACGCCCAAGGCGCCGGCCGTGACAAGGCAGCCGATGGGAAGATTCACGCTGGACCAGCGGGACGCCTGCCGAATCGCGAGCGGCGGTTGGTGGTCGCCCGCGAGCAATTGCCGCGGCGCTAGCTGGGCGAATCGTCGCAGGGCCCACCAGATCGTCGCTAGGGCGACTGCGAGGCCAGCGACTAGACCGATGGCGAGGCTTTGGGGCGTCACGTGTAGTTCGAGAAAAGGCTTGGTCGTGGCATCGACCCACCACGTGTTGAGTCCATGCACCATCACCGCGGCATACGCCACGCCGGCCGCAGCGCCAACGACTGCGCCTCCCAACGCGATCATTGCCGCTTCGGTTAGCAGCACGCGCCGCAAACGTCGCGGCGACCAACCCGTCGCGAGCAGCAAGCCGACTTCGCGCACGCGCTGCTCGACGCCCAGCCGGAAGAGCAGGGCGGTGAGCATCACCGCCGACGCCATGAGAAAGAAGCTGAACCCCAGGAAAAGCCCGTCGAACGGCGTGGTTCCCGAGGCCGCGGCGAGCGCCTGCTGCTTCACCGGCAGCAGCGTCATCCCCATCTCAGCGGGGTCGAGCTCCTCGCTCAGCATCTCGGCCACGGCGGCGGCATTTAGATCGCCGTTCGCCGGCAGGCGCAGCACGCTCTCGGTCCCCCAGCGCGTCGCCCACAGGCGTTTCGCCAGCGCGAACGACACAAACGCCTTCGGCGTCGTACGGTGGTCCTGCCAGTAAGTCTCGTCCTCGTCGCGGACCTCCTCGACCAGCTCGAACGGCAGCTCCCACGAATCAATCGTGTCCGAGTCGGTCACGCCCGGCAGCTCCGGGGCGAACTTCGGGTCCGCCGCCGCGGTCGGTCTGCCATCGGCGTCGGCCAGCGGCACGATCGCCCGCAGCTTCAGCCGCAC
>JANOIK010001042.1:0-2483 GCA_031407585.1 Planctomycetota bacterium
CAGGCTCACGAGCCAGGCCGCGGGCTCCCCTTCGGCGCGCCGGCCGGTGGGCGACGCATTGCGGACCTCCGCCGCGGTATCGTCGGTTGCGGGCTCGAACGTGGGGATCGCATGAGACATACGCGCGCCTGGTCGATCGCCTCAGCCCCTCCGTGGCGGACGCCCCCGCTTGGAGTGCGATGGTGCGTCCCTAACTCAATTCTGGCCACAGTGCGATTTATCGGCAAGCAAACGCCGCCAACACGCCGCTGGGAGCTGGCTCAGAGAGACGCGCCGCCAATCTTCGTCGCCGACCGTTTTCGGGCGGTGAAACCCGACGCTCGCCGGGGTAGAATGTGGGGGTCGCCACGCGACTCGAAACTCGCCACGCTCCTCGAGGCTCCAGATATGGCATTTCGCCGCCCCATCGTTTGCCGTTGGTCCGCCGCGACGCTGACGCTCCTTGCGCTCGCCGCGACGGCGCCGATGGCGCGAAGCCAGCCGGCGACGCCCGGGCGATTGCCCAAGCCCGAGGCCGTGTCTCTGACCACCAAAGACGGCGTGCAGATTCGCGCGACCTACTACCCCAGCACGGCGGGACAGCAGGCCGTGCCGGTCGTTCTGCTGCACGATTTCAGCGAGTCGCGGGCCGTCATGGAGCCCCTCGCCGCGATGCTGCAGAACCCGCCGCCGGCGTTGCAGGAGCAACTCCCCGAGGGGCCGCCAATGGTTCCGCGCGCGGTCATCAACGTCGACCTCCGCGGCCACGGCGAAAGCAAGACGGCGTTCGACGCCGACGGCGCGCCGCACGAGCTCGACGCCGCTCGGTTCGAGCTCACTGATTTCCAAGACATGGTGACCTACGACCTGGAAGCCGTGCGGGCGTTTCTGCTCGCCGAAAACGACGCCGGCCGGTTGAACCTCAACAAGCTGTGCATCGTGGGCGCCGGCATGGGAGCCAACGTCGCGCTCACCTACGCGGCCTGGGACTGGTCGATCCCGCCGCTGGCCGCTCGCAAGCAGGGCCAGGACGTGAAGGCGCTCGTGCTCATCTCGCCGCGGCGGAATTTCCACGGACTCACGTCCACGGCCCCGCTGAAGTTCGCCCCCGTGCAAGACCAGCTTGCCGTGTACTTCGCCTACGGCAGCGGCGACCCCAAGGTCGCCAAGGACTGCGAGGGCATGGTGAAAGTGTTCCAGAAGTTTCACCCCGAGCCGCCGCCGGATCAGGTCGCCGCCCGCAAGGACTTCTTCGTGTACGCCCCCGGCACGCAACGGCAGGGGACCGAGCTGCTGACCGCGGCGGAATTCAACCTGGCGCCGAAGATCGTCGGCTTCGTCGAGATGCGGCTCGGCCGGGTCGACTTTCCGTTCGTCGTGCGGAAGCCGTAGCTGGTTAATCAGCCGGCACGCGCTAGCATCCGGCTTCCGACGTTCGCGCCGCGCTCAATCGCCTTCGGCAGGCGGGACAGGAATCCGCAGCTCAGCCCCGAGGCGCAGCAGATGCGGGTTATCCAGCACGTCGCGGTTCAGGTCGAACAGCTCGAGCGACCGGCCCCGGTCATCGAGGTAACGCTCGGCCAACTTTTCGAGCGAGTCGCCTTCTTGGATTACGTGAATGCGATAGGGCGACGCGGCTTCGGCGTCTGATTCGCCGTCCGGTTCGCCGTCGAGCGGCGAGTACACGGGCCGGCCGTTGAGCGCGGCTGAGCTAACGCCGGCGGGATCCGACGCGGTCTCGGGCGAAGGCGCCGGCGGGGTCACGGCGGCCGCGGCGGGCAATTCGGCCAGCGGCGAGTCGACCGGCATGCTCAATCCGGCCGTCGTCGCCGGCAACGGCGCGAGCGGCGAGAACAGTCCGTCCAGCGACGGGGCCACGGCGACCGGCGGCATGGTCGCCGCGCGCATCGCAGCGAGAGTCGTCGGGAGAACGGCGGCCGCAGCCTGAGTCGGCGGCGCCGGCCGTTCAACGACGACCTCGCGCACGGGGCGGCGGAACAGCAGCGCCAGCCCGAACCCGACAGCCAGCGAGGCGCCGGCCGCGAGCAACTTTTGCTTTTGACTCACCACGGTACGGACTTCACACGGGAGAACGCGGCAACGCGCGCGATAGCATCGCGCTTCTCGTAGAGCTTTCGGCCGCCGCAGGCCCGGGGATTGAGAAGAACCGCTGGCCGCGGGTGAGGCCGAGTGCGCAAGCTTTGCCGAAACGTCCGTCCGCGCTCCGCTGCGGCGGACCTCCGCGTCGCGGCTAACACGATGGGATCGGGGCGTCTGGCTCCTGACTCCTGACCCCTTCCGCCTACGCCGCCCGTGATCCCGCGCCCTTTGCCGCCGCAGCGTCAGCCCGCTGGGTCAGCCAAAGCAGCACGGGATTGGCAATGTAGATCGTGCTGTACACGCCCGCGATGAAGCCGATCATCAGTGCGAACGCAAACGCGTGGATGCCGGCCCCGCCGAAGAAGTACAGCACGGTCACCGAGATCAACGACGTGAACGACGTG
>JANOIK010001053.1:0-1719 GCA_031407585.1 Planctomycetota bacterium
CCCCCCTCTGGCTGACTGCTGATGGCTAATCGCTAACAGCTTTTCCAAATCGCAGGAGAAATCGATGGCTGCCAAGCAAATGGTATTTGAAGACGATGCTCGCAAGCCGCTGGCGGCGGGCGTCGAGAAGCTGGCCCGGGCTGTTCGCAGCACGCTGGGTCCCCGCGGCCGCAATGCGGTGCTCGACAAAGGGTGGGGCTCGCCCAAGATCACGAAGGACGGCGTGACTGTTGCCGAGGATATTGAGCTGGAATGCCCGTACGAGAACCTGGGGGCCCAGCTCGTCAAGGAAGCGGCCAGCAAGACCAATGATGTGGCGGGCGATGGCACGACCACCGCGACGGTGCTGGCCGAGGCGATTTTCCGCGAGGGCATGAAGATGCTGGCCGCGGGCGCCGACGCGATGGCTCTGAGCCGCGGCGTGCAGAAGGCCGTGGCCGCCGTGACGGCGGCGATCGAGAAGATGGCCGAGCCGATCGATGTGAAAGATAAGAAGCAACTGCAGCAGATCGCGACGATCGCTGGGAACAACGACCCGACGATCGGCGCCGTGCTGGCCGACGCCTTTGCGAAGGTGGGCAAGGACGGCGTGATCACGGTCGAGGAAGGCCGCGGCAACGAAACGACCGTCGAGGTGGTCGAGGGCATGCAGTTCGACCGCGGATACCTGTCGCCGCACTTCGTGAACAACGAAGACGATATGAGCTGCGAGCTGGAAAACTGCGCGGTGCTGGTGTTCGAAGAGAAGATTTCGAGCGCCAAGAGCCTGGTGCCGCTGCTGGAGGCCGTGTCGAAGGCCGGCCGGCCGCTGCTGATCATCGCCGAGGACATCGAGGGCGAGGCCCTGGCGACGCTCGTGGTGAACAAGCTGCGCGGCATCGTGCAGGTGTGTGCGGTGAAGGCGCCCGGCTACGGCGATCGCCGCAAGGCGATGCTTGAGGACATCGCCGCGTTGACGGGCGCCGTTCCGATCATGAAGGAGCGCGGTATCAAGCTCGACGCGGTGCAGATGGCCGACCTGGGCAAATGCCGCAAGGTTGAGATTTCCGCCGACAACACCACGATGGTGGGCGGCGGCGGCAAGAAAGACGCGATTCAAGGCCGCGTGGAGCTGATTCGAGCGCAGATCGAGACCACCGACAGCGACTACGACAAGGAAAAGCTGCAAGAGCGACTCGCGAAGATCGCCGGCGGCGTGGCCGAGATCAAGGTCGGGGCCATCACCGAGACGGAGATGAAGGAGCGCAAGGCGCTGCTCGAAGACGCCCGCTCGGCGACTCAAGCCGCGCTGGCCGAGGGCGTCGTCCCCGGCGGCGGCGTCGCCTTGCTGCGGTCGGAAAAGTCGCTCGACAAGCTCGGCCTCGAAGGGGACGAAGGTCTGGGCGTGACGATCGTCCGCCGCATCCTCGATTACCCGTTGCGATACATCGCCGAGAACGCGGGCGTCGACGGCGCGGTCGTCGTCAATCGCGTTCGCCACATGAAGGGCAAGAACGACGGCTACAACGCGGACAAGGACGAGTACGGCGACATGGTCGCCGCGGGCGTCATTGATCCGGCGAAGGTGGTTCGCACGGCCCTGCAGAACGCGGCGAGCGTCGCGTGTCTGCTGCTCACGACCGATTCGCTCATCACCGAAATCCCCAAGACCGACGACGAGCCGGCCGGCGGCGGCCACGGGCACGACCACGGCATGGGCGGAATGGGCGGCGGCATGGG
>JANOIK010001054.1:0-2064 GCA_031407585.1 Planctomycetota bacterium
CGTGAAGATCGACGGCGGTTCGCTGGTGCTGGACAACCGCTGGACCTCGCCGCCGGGCGCCGGCTGGAGCGCGGCCAACTGCGTGCTGTGGAACTGCCAAGCGGCGAAGATGCGCGTGTTCAAGCCGCCGACGGCGAACAACTGGGCGCTCGGCGTGTGGGCGATCTTCGCCGGCGACGGGCACTACGAGGGGCGCAGCGACTTTGCGTCGCCGGTAAGCTTGTATCAGGCGCAGCTTCGGCAGCGCGTGGGCAAGGCCGCGGCCGAGCGCGCGGGGCCGTTTTTACTGCGGCCGGAGAGTTCGACGAATCCGCCGCTCGCGGACGTGCCGGGGTTCGTGGCGCGGTCGCACGAGCCGGGGCGGCGGTTGATTGAGGTGATTGAGGAGAAGTGGCGTGCGGGGATGGACATCGGGGATGCAGGTACAAGTGACGGGCTGAGTACCCAGGGCGACCCCCCTCCCCAAGCCCCTCCCCTCCAGGGGGAGGGGAACGGAGAAAGTTTCGCGGCAGGCGGCAGACTGAAGGTCCACAATGGTTGGCTCGTGATCGATGGCAAGATCGTGACGGGCGGCGTGGTCGATCCGCAGTGGTGGGCGGGGAACAATCGGCCGGACGAGGCGCCGCAGTTTGGGCCGAACATCACGCGGTTCATTCCGGGGCGCGTCGGCCCCGGGCTGACGACCGATCTGGCAGAAGTCGCGTCCAATATGGAGGCGGACGGCAAGGCCGTTTACGAGCATCATTACGGCCTATGGTACGACCTGCGGCGGGCCGACCATTTGCACTCGCGGCAGGAGGATGCGAGTTGCACCGTGCCGTTCTACGAGCAGCCGTTCGCGCGCACCGGCAGCGGGACGGCGTGGGACGGGCTGAGCAAGTACGACCTCACCAAGTTCAATAAGTGGTACTGGCAGCGGCTGAGCGACTTCGCAGGGCTGTGCGACGAGCGCGGGCTGGTGCTAATCCACCAGAATTACTTCCAGCACAACATCCTGGAGGCGGGCGCCCACTGGGTCGACTGCCCCTGGCGGCCGGTGAACAACGTGAACGACACGGGGTTCTCGGAGCCGCCGCCGTTCATCGGCGACAAGCGGATCTTCATCGCCCACCAGTTTTACGACGTGACGAATGATCACCGCCGCGAGCTGCATCGCGGCTACATCCGGCAGTGCCTCGACGGACTTGCCGCTCGGTCGAACGTGATTCAGATGACGAGCGCCGAGTACTCGGGGCCGTTGGAGTTCACGCAGTTCTGGATCGACGTCGTCGCGGAGTGGGAAGCGGAGAAGGAGCGCGACGTGATCGTCGGGCTCAGCGCTCCGAAGGATGTGCAGGACGCGATTCTGGCGGATGAGAAGCGCGCGGCCGCGGTCGATGTGATCGACATTCGCTACTGGGCCTACACGGCCGGCGGGGGAACGTACGCGCCGGGCGGCGGGCAGAACTTGGCGCCGCGGCAGCATTTGCGGCAGACGACGGAGAAGCCGGGCGGGTTTAGCGAGATCGCCCGCGTGGTGAGCGAGTATCGCGTGAAGTTTCCCGGCAAGGCGGTGACGTACTTCGCCGAGCAGAATTGCCCCACCCGGCACGACGGCTGGGCGGTGCTCATGGGCGGCGGATCGCTGGCCGACGTGCCGAAGCTGCCGGCGGAGTTGGCGGCCGTGATCCCGACGCTCGTCCCTATGGAGGGGGTCGCATCGGGCGAGGGCCGGTGGTGCTTAGGTCGCGAGGGCGAGTACCTCGTATACAGCGAGCAGCGCGGCAGGGAGTTGGAGTTGAATGTGCCCGCGGGCGAGTATCGCGCACGTTGGGTGAATCCGCGGTCGGGCGAGTTGACCGACGGCGGCTCGGTTACGAGCACCGACGGGACGCTGGAAATAGAGTCTCGCTCTCCCGTGCTTTGGCTACATTCCTCCAACTGATACGGATTCTAATCTGAAGTAGCGCGCCTCCTCTTGCGCCCTCCCAGGTTACCTATCATGATATCGCGGGCTCCTTTTCAGGGAGGTTGCGATGGACGTGAAGGATCATTTGCCGTTGGCTGAACTGCAGCGGCTAGAGC
>JANOIK010001091.1:0-1923 GCA_031407585.1 Planctomycetota bacterium
CTGCGGCGTGGCCCTGGACCTCGCCGCGATTCCCATCGCGGCGGCAGCCGTCCAACTCGCTGCGCGCACGGGGCGCTCGGCACTAGACCACGCGCTCGGCGACGGTGAAGATTTTGAACTTCTGCTCGCCGTGGCGCCGGATGTTGCGGAGGCGATCCTGCGCGACCAGCCGCTCGGCGTGCCGATCACGCGAATTGGCGCCTTCGTCCCGCAGCCGGGCCTGTGGCAAGCAGCGCCCGACGGCGCGTTGAGCACGCTCGAAGCGACCGGATTTCAACACTGATCCCCAACCCACTCCGCATGGAACCGTTCACCTTTCTCGCCGCGAGCGAAGCCGACACCGACCGCTTGGGGGCGGCGCTCGCACGCGCGTTGCCGCCGGGAACGACGGTGGCGCTCATCGGCACCCTCGGCGCCGGCAAGACGCGGCTGGTGCAAGCCGTCGCCGCGGCGCTCGGCGTGCCCCGCGACGCAGCGACCAGCCCCACGTTTGTGCTCGTGAACGAGTACCACGGCCAGCGCACGATTTACCACTTCGACGCCTACCGCCTCCGCGACGAGGACGAGTTCAACGAGCTCGGCCCCGAGGAGTATTTCGAGTCGGACGGGCTCACGTTCGTCGAGTGGGCGGATCGTGTGGCGAATTGTTTGCCGGCGGAGCGCGTCGAGATTCAGTGTGACGCCGTCGGCGAAACCGAGAGGCGGTTTACGGTTTCCGCCACCACGAAGGAATTGGAAAGCGCTGTCCACGATACCAAAGCGCGTCTTAACATTTAGCCGCGGGGCTTGCCCCGCGTCCGCCCCGCATCGCGAGGCAAGCCCACGGCTAAATGTTTACAGGATGAACTTGCTCAGGTCCTCGTCCTGGGCGATCGCGTCGAGACGCTCGCGGACGTACGCAGCGTTGATGTCGACGCGGCCCATCGTCATCTCGGGCGCCTCGAACGAGAGATCCTCGAGCAGCCGTTCCATGATCGTGTGCAGCCGGCGGGCGCCGATGTTTTGCGTCGATTGGTTCACGCGAAACGCGTAGTCGGCGAGCGCTTCGATCGCGTCTGGGGTGAACGCGACCTCGACGCCCTCAGTCTTCATGAGCGCCGCATATTGCCGGGTCAGCGCGTTGTGCGGCTCCGACAGTATGCGCACAAAGTCGTTCTTCGTGAGATCCTCCAGCTCGACGCGGATCGGGAACCGGCCCTGCAGTTCCGGCATCAAGTCTGACGGCTTCGACGTGTGGAAGGCGCCCGCGGCAATGAACAGGACGTGGTCGGTGCGGATGTAGCCGTAGCGGGTCTGGATGGTCGTGCCCTCGACGATGGGCAGCAGGTCGCGCTGCACGCCCTGCCGCGAGACGTCGGCGCCCCGGCCGCCCTCGGTGGCGACGACCTTGTCCATCTCGTCGATAAAAATGATGCCCGTGTTCTCGGCCAGCTCGATCGCCTGGGAGTTCACCTTCTCCTGGTTGATGAGCCCTTCGGACTCCTGCTGGAACAGCACGCGCCGCGCCTCGGCGACAGTCATTTGGCGGCGGACTACGTTCTTGGGCAGGATTTTTTCGAGCATCCCTTGAAAGTCGACGTCCATGCCGCCTTCGCCGCCCGGCCCCATGCCGGGAAGGATCATGGCGTGCGCCTTCTGCTCGATCGCGAATTCGACCTGTCGTTGTTCGAGCTCGCCGCCGACGAGCATAGCCCGCATTTTTTCCCGCGTGCGCTCGTACCGATCGGGCGATGTGCTATCGTCGCCGCCGACTTCGAAGGTCGTGGGCGACGGGGCGAGCAAGTCGAGCAGCCGCTCGTCGACGCGGCGGTTGGCCTCGGCCTCGACGCCCGCCAGCTCACGCTCGCGCACCAGGCCGATCGCGTTCTCGATCAGCTCGCGGACCATGCTCTCGACGTCGCGGCCGTAGTAGCCGACTTCGGT
>JANOIK010001124.1:0-1727 GCA_031407585.1 Planctomycetota bacterium
TCCCCCTCAAGGGGAGGGGAACGGAGAAGTCATTCTCTTGTGATCCTCCGGCCCCCTCCCCTCGGCGGGGAGGGCTGGGGAGGGGGGATGCGGCGGGTCCACGCTTCGCAATTCTTTAAACTGCCTCGCTACTCCACTACAGTGAAGGCAGACCACGTTCCAAGATGACAGGTCCGGCGAAAGGCGACGTCATGCATCACATGAAAGCGCTCGTAACGTTGTTGGTCTGCGCAGGGATCGCGGGATTAGCGTATACCGTTGCCAATGGCCTCGACCTGCTTTCCGAGTGCGTCGCGACCGCCACTGTTCTGGTCGTTGCCATTCCGGCTTATTTCTACGGCTATCGCCGCGGGCAATTGCCGACGGTTAGCGCGCCGTTCGATGTGCAGGAAACCGGGGGCTAGCGCCCTCCGGCCAATGGGATGAGCGAAGCTCGCCCACGTAGGCAAACCTTGCCGCTGGCGCCGGTTGTGGGCGTTGCGCCGACGGCAATCGTGCCCGCGGCCTGCGACGCCCGAATCTATGCGTTATGGGTCTCTCTACGCTCGTGCGCGCCGTGACCGCCGTTGGCCTGACGCTGGCTGCCGGGATTGGAGTGCGCGCGGGCGAAGTGATTCGCGAGCAGGATGCGGCCGGTCAGGTGCGCGTCGTGCGCGAGGTGGCCGAAGACGCGGCCGGCAATTGCGTGAACCATGGACTGTGGCAGTTGCGGGCTGAAAACGGCACGCTCGCCGCCGAGGGGCGCTACGCGATGGGACGCCGCACCGGCGCGTGGCGTTGCTGGCTCGCGGCGCCTGACATTCCCCCGGCTCTGCAAAAGACGCTCACCGGGTTTGAGCTGCCGTTTCTGAGCGAAGCCCACTACGCGGCCGGCGTGATGCACGGCGCCTGGACGATCACGGACGCGCGCGGGCGGTCGTGTTTCTCGGTAGAACTCGACCACGGCGTGCGGCAGGGCGATGTCGTCGCATGGGCGCCGAGCGGGCAGATCGTGCGGCGCGAGACTTACGACCGCGGCATGCTCAACGGCCGCGTCATGACTTGGGACGACGCCGAGCAGCAGCTCACGCACTCCGCGACTTGGATCAACGGACACCATCTGGTGCGAAGCGTGGCTTACTATGACGGCCCAGACGCCGGGCGTCGGGCCGAGGGCGATTACCTGGTCGGGCCGCAAACGGCATCGACGGCAGACGATTTTTGGACCACCCGCATCGCCGAGTATTGTGACGGCCAGGCGTGCCTGCCGCACGGCGCGTGGCGCCATTGGCATCCGAGCGGGCAACTCGCGGTTGAGGGCCGCTACGATTGGGGCCGCCCGGCCGGCGATTTTCTCTGGCGGCATCCCAACGGCCAGAAGGCGGCCGCGGGCAGCTACGCCGCGGACGGCCGGCCCTCCGGCGTCTGGCGATGGTGGAACGCCGAGGGCGCTCAACTGGCCGCGATTGCTCCCGGCGGGGTCGGTCTCCCCGCGGGCCAAGTGCGGACGGCACAGCAGCCGGCCGCCGTTGGAGCCAACGCACTGCGGTAAATCGCGGCGTTACTCGCCAAATGTGCCGGATTACGGGTAAAATTGCCTCATCGTCGGCCGGCAAAGCCCCCTGACATGCTAGCGGCGGGAACTATACTAGGTAGTTCGGGCGCAGCTTAGGATGCCGCCCAAGGATGCTGCTTTGAGTTCCAACCAATCGATTTCCGCGGGGTTCCGGTCGCCTATGTCCAAGGCT
>JANOIK010001141.1:0-10811 GCA_031407585.1 Planctomycetota bacterium
GTGAGCAAAGACGGCAAGACGATGTACGCGATCCAGATGGGCGCCCCCGATGCGGGCAGCGAGATCGTGCTCACCTCGTTTGCCCGCGATGTGCCCGGCGCCGAGCTGGAAATTGCGAACGTCACGCTCATCGGCGGCGACGCCGCGAACGCCGCGCTCAAATGGTCCCGCGACGACGCCGGCCTGCACATCACCGCGCCGGCCGAGGCGCCCGACGAGCTTGCCGTGGCTTACAAGATCGAACTGACCGAGTAACGGCGCCGCTGCGCGTCTCACGCGGTGCGTACATCGGACCGAATTTCAATCGGCTCCAAACGGGGAACCATGAGATGTATGATCAACAGCGCGATGAGATACGCCGAAGCGGCTCCCGCAAACATCACGATGTAGTTGCCCGTCCATTGTTTGAGCGCCCCGGCGGTGAGATTCATGAGGAACCCGCCCATGGCACCCGCGAAACCGCCAATGCCCACGACCGACCCGACCGCGTGACGAGGAAACATGTCCGACGTCAGCGTGAACAGATTCGCCGAGAAGCCCTGATGGGCGGCCGTCGCCAGGCCAATGAGCAGCACCGCGATCCACATGCCATCCACGGAGAACTGATTCAAGATGACCCAGCGCCCCGCCATGAGCGGCGCGAGCACCACCGGCACGACGCAAATGGCGCACACGAGCATCGCCGTCTTGCGCGCCGCATTGGCCGTCCAGCCTCTCAGCATGAGCCGCGAGCTGAGCCAACCGCCGGCGATCGAGCCGACGTCGGCCAGCAGAAACACGGTGATCATCGGCGGGCCGATCGTCTTGATGTTCACCTGGAAGATGTCGTTCATGAACTTGCCAAACCAAAACACGTAGAACCACCACACCGAGTCGGTGAGAAACTTGCCAATCGCAAACGCCTGCGTTTGACGAAACGGCAGGAGTTCTCGCCAAAGAATCCGCGCGGGCGGATCGGCGGGGTCGCTTTCGATGTACGCCAGCTCCGCCGCCGAAAGCTTGGGATGCACCTGGGGCGACCGGTAGATCGGCCACCAGAAGAACACCCACAAGATGCCCGCCAAACCTGTGGCGATGAACGCCGATTGCCAGCCCCACTGGGCGAAGAGAATCGGCACGATCGCCGGCGCCATGATGGCGCCGATGTTCGATCCCGAATTGAAAATGCCTGTCGCGAACGCCCGTTCCTTGCTAGGAAACCACTCGGCGACGGTCTTGATCGCCGCCGGAAAGTTTCCCGATTCGCCTAAACCCAAGGCGAACCGTGCGATGACAAACCCCACCACGCTGCCCGCGAACGCATGCGCCGCCGCCGCAATAGACCAGACGATGAGGAACGCCGTGTAACCGATTCGCACGCCGTAACGATCCATGATCTTCCCGGCGAACAGAAACCCGATGGCATAGGCCAGCGAGAACGCGCTATTGATGACGCCGAACTCGAAGTCGCTCCACTCGATGATCTTCTTGAGCTCCGACTCGAGCACGCCGAACACCGACCGGTCGATGTAATTGATCGTCGTGGCGAAGAACAACAGAGCGCAGATGACCCAACGATAATGGCCCCCGGAACGCGGCGCGTCAGTCATGCAAGGTCCGCCAGAAAAGATGGAGAAGAAGTTGAGACGCGCGTCATTGCGGCGCCGACAGGTCTAGGCTAACACGCGGCCCTTGCAAGAGAAACCGCTTTTGCTCGCGGGTTTCGCCAACGCCCTTGCAAACTTCGCCCGAAGTTGCGGGCGTCGGTTGCAGGCGTGCAGAGAGGGGCCGTGCGCCTCGCCTAGGAAGCGGTTTCCGGGACGCGACGCTCGACGCGCACTTCGGTCTCGATCGTCGAGCTCACGCCCGAGCCCCGGAACGTCCCGACCACGGGCGCGGCCCCAACGGGCGTCGCCGCCGCAGCCACGGCGACATGCTGTTGCCCGACAGCGAGACCTCGAGCCGGGTCGTAGCCCCGCCAGCCGCCGCCGGGTATGTAAACCTCGGCCCAGGCGTGCAGATCGTACGTCTCGCGGCCCAGCACGGAATCCTCGTAGCCGCTTACGAACCGGGCCGCGACGCCCGCCGCGCGGCACACGTCGACGAACAGCCACGCCAAATCGCGGCAAGCCCCGCACTTCTCTTGCCAGGTGTGCATGGGCGACCACGCCTCGCCCTCCTCTCGGCGGATGAGCGTCAGCCGCTCGAACATCGTCTGGTTGAGCGACCCCAACAGCGGCAACAACTCCCCGCGAGCCGCGGCGCGCATTCGCGCGGCAAACACCGCGACTTCGTCCGAGCATCCGTCCGCAACCGCGGCGCGACGCAGGTACGGACGCAGGGCCTCGGACTCGTCGCCGTAAAACACCGGCAACTGCGATCGGCTCGCGTCGGGCAGGTAGTCGAACGGGTTGTCCCGCCCCATCGCCACGACGCTGCGGGCCGTGATCGCGAGGCTGTCGTGCAGCCCCTCGAACCACGCGCTCGTCACGGCGTTGCCGGCCGCGTCGAGCTGCGAGCTCTGCCCCGCGGGCGCGGGATCGATCTCCAGCTCAAACTCGAGCAGGGCCTGCCCGCCGTCGGTGCGCGGCTGGAACCGCAGCAGGTGCGGATCGAGAAACACCGGCTCGCTGAACTCGTACCGCGTGGTGTGGGTGATCTCCAAATCCACGCCGCCACTGGCCGCCGCGCCGTCGCGCCGCGTGCGCAATCCGGCTCCGTCAACTCGAAGCAGTTCCACTCCAAGATCCTTTCGCTTCGCCTAACTGGCCTTTCGCGCCGCCTAACTCGTTTTCTGATACTGCCGCTGAGACTGGCCGCCCTGGCTCATCGATTGGGCCATCGTTTCCAACGGGCGCAGGGCGAAGAACGCCTCGTGAATCCCTTCGCCGATGTCGTTGATCCGCTGCTGCAGGTTGTCGACAAACTCGTGCAGTCCGCGCGTGATGATCTGCGGCGCCGAGGTGTACGCGAGCTCCGCCCGCAACTGCCCCAAGAGCTGCTCAGCCCGATTGCCGAAGCCGCCCATCGCCGACCCGGAAATCGCGTGCAGCGAATCGTTCGCCTTGGTGAGCGAGTACAACACGGCCCGCGGAAACTCGCGGTCCAGCACCAGGAATTGCACCACCGACGCCGGCTCCAGTCGCCCGTGACGTTGGCGATACATTTCCAGCGCACTCGCCGAGCGGAGCAACGCCGACCACTGAATGTCATCGTAGGGCGAACCCACGTCCGTGGGCGTCGGCAGCAGGATGAAGTACTTAACGTCAAGAATGCGCGAGGTCTTATCGGCTCGCTCGAGCGAGCGCGCCAGCCGGTAAAAGTGCCAACCCTCGCCGTGCGTCATCGTGGCGTCGGTTACGCCCATGAACTGCTGGCCCGAGACGCGAATCTGGTCGTAGAAGTCGTACGACTCCTCGAGCGCTGCCTGCTGGGCGCCGCTCTCGCGAATGAGCAAGTAAAATCGGTTGATGTGCTCCCACATTTCCGACGAAATGCTCTCGCGCACCGCGCGGGCGTTCTCGCGCGCCGCCCACAGGCAGGACATGATCGAGTTGGGGTTCTCGCGATCGAACGTGAGGAAGCGGATGACGTTTTGCTTGCTGGAGTTCGGGTACCGGGCGACGAACGCCTCCTGATCGCCCGTCGTGACGACCAACGGCATCCACTGCTGATCGGCGTCCCCGGGCATGTCGAGGCTGAGGTTCAAGTTCACCGCGATGAACCGCGCAACGTTCTCGGCCCGCTCGATGTAGCGGCTCATCCAGAAGATGGCATCGGCAACGCGGCTAAGCATGGGATTTAGGAAATGCTGAATGGGGAATGCTGAATGCTGAATACGGAACGATTAAGGCTGAACACCGAATTAGGATGCTCTCAGCATTCAGCATTCGACATTCAGCATTCATACTTCCTCCTCGTCTGAAACGACCCATGTATCCTTGCTGCCGCCGCCTTGGGACGAGTTCACCACCAGCGAACCCTTGCGAAGGGCCACTCGCGTCAGCCCGCCGGGCAGCACGTAAATCTCGCGGCCGTAGATGACGAACGGCCGCAGGTCGACGTGCCGGCCCTCCATGCCGCGCTCGGTCAGCACCGGCACGCGCGAGAGGTTCAGCGTCGGTTGGGCGATGTAGTTGCGGGGCTTCGCCTTGATCAGCTCGGCAAATTTTTCCTGCTCGGCCGTCGTCGAGCGCGGGCCGATGAGCATGCCGTAGCCGCCGGATTCGTTCGCGGGCTTCACCACCAGCTTGTCGAGATTGTCGAGCACGTACTTCCGCTGGGTTTCCTCCCAGCAGACGAACGTCTCGACGTTGGGGATGATCGGGTCCTCGTCCAGGTAGTAGCGAATGATCTTCGGCACGTAAGCGTACACGACCTTGTCGTCCGCCACTCCCGCGCCAGGCGCGTTGGCCAGTGCCACGCGGCCATGTCGGTACACGTTCAGCAGCCCGGGCACGCCGAGCATCGAGTCCTTGTTGAACGCCTCGGGATCGATAAAGTCGTCGTCGATGCGCCGATAGATGACGTCGACGCGCTCGAACCCGCGCGTCGTCCGCATGTAGACGTAGCCGTCGGACACCACGAGGTCGCGGCCCTCGACCAGCGGCACGCCCATCTGCTGGGCGAGATACGAATGCTCAAAATACGCCGAGTTGAACACGCCGGGCGTGAGCAGCACGACATGCGGATCGCGCACCCGGTCCTGCATGAGCGCCTGCAGCGCGTCGAGCAGTTGGCTGCAGTAGTCGTCGACCGGACGAACTCGCGACTCCTCGAACACCTGCGGGAACGTCTGCTTCATGAGCTGCCGGTTCTGCAGCACGTACGACACGCCCGACGGGCACCGCAGGTTATCTTCCAGGACGTAGAACTGACCCTCGCGGTCGCGCACCAGGTCGACGCCCGTGATGTGGCACCACACGCCGAGCGGCGGCGTGAGCCCCATGCACTGCTGCCGCAGCGTGGCGCAGCTTTGCACGACGAACTCTGGCACGACGCCGTCGCGCACGATCATCTGCTTGTGGTAGACGTCGTTGATGAACTTGTTGAGCGCGTTGACGCGCTGCTTCAGACCCTTCTCCAGCCACCGCCATTGGCTCTCGGCAATGATCCGCGGACAGATGTCGAACGGGATGATCCGCTCGTTGCCCTCGGTGTCGCCGTAGACGTTGAACGTGATGCCGAGGCGCCGCATCGAGCGCTCGGCGGCCATCTGCCGACGCTCGAACTCGCTGCCTTCGAGCGTTTCGAGGCGGTCGTAAAGCCGGCGATAGTAGGGCCGCGGCTCGCGCGACTCTTCGAACATCTCGTCGAAAAAATCGCCGACGTCGTAGCGGTCGAGTCCTAAACCAATGGGGGGAGAGGTCATGGACCGCGCGGAGGAGTGGGGGGACGCCGCTAGTAATCCGTCAGGCGACATGGTGAGTTGTCGATTGCTGCGACCGCGCGACCCGCGTGAAACGCGGGCGTTCGGCGGGGGCATTCGATCTTAGCAGGTTGGCCAAATATAAAAGAGGTTGGCCAATCCTGCAATTCGCGGGCCAAGCTCGCGGCAGTGCGCAAAACGGCGAAAACGACGGTTCGGGCCGCCAGCGGCCAACGAAACAGGCAAGATTTGCCCGCGGATCGCGCAAGGAACTTTGCAGGGTCTCGCCAGGTTCTTGGACCTCAGGGGCCCGCCGTCCCTGCGTCGAATCCAGTTGGAGTTCTGACCCGCAACGAAAACGGTTGCGAGGCCGGAACGATCAGCGGCGCCGTGGGCGACGCCGATCCTTGCGAGAATCCGGGCGAGAACCCGTGCAACGGCTGCGCGCCGAGAGCGGCGTTGGCCGTAGGGGCGCTGCCGAGGCCGACTTGCCGCGCGTCAGCGTGCGCAGTTGCAAATGTCACCGACTCCGGCCGCGCGGTCAGCAGGCCGAGCGGAGCGCCGGCGCCGAGTTCGAGGGTTGCCCTCGACTCGAAGTGGGACGTCGTCGATCGATCGAGCGTTGTCTCAAGCATTGTTGCGTACGGGGTACCCAACTGAACACGCGCGGACTCCGCGAAATGCAGGTCGCCGCCCGCCAGCGGTCGCAGTGTGCAGCTTGAGGCGCCTCGCACCAGTTTCCGCAATCGATCGACGCGACCTGCGGCGGCGCTCCCGTCCACTACCGGTGCTAGCGAGCCGGCGCTCGGCGACGGCGCCGCCTCAATCGACAGGCTGCTCGAACTCAGCGTTCGGCGAGCCGGCGCAGATTGCGCGCAGACCACACCGACCATGACAAAAACCATCGCCGTAGCGACGACAATACGACCGAGAAGCCACGCTCGGCGCGGAGACCCTGCATGCATTCGAAACCTCGACCCGTGAAAATCGCCTCCTCCCGTTTGGACGCGACAGGGCCATGATACTTGCAAGTGTGGCGCCGAGCCAGCGAGCCTTCCGGCCCGGCGTTGCGCCCTAGTTTTCTCGCGGATTTTTATCACGCGGCCCCGCACGGCGCTAGCTTTAGGAACTCGGCGTGCCCGATGTTTTGGCAGCGGAAGCCCGCGGCGCAATCGCGAAACTTTGCCATGAACTTGGGGTAATACGAGTGTAGGGCGACCCAGAGGCGCGTCGCTCGCGGCGGTAAAATTGGATGACAGCGTCCGCGGATACCCGCAGGTCGCCGCGTGCCATGCCGTCATAGCGGAAACTCGACGATACACGGACTTGAGGAGCAGGCGGAGCCATGAGCATCGATTCATGTGGGCACAGGAGTCAAAGAACACGGCGCATCAGTTCACGCGGCTTTACGCTCGTCGAACTCCTGGTGGTGATCGCCATCATCGGCGTGCTGGTGGCCCTTCTGCTGCCGGCGATTCAGGCCGCTCGCGAAGCGGCGCGGCGCTCGCAATGTTCGAATAACTTGAAGCAACTTGGGCTTGCCGTGCAGTTGCACCACGACGCCAAGAAGGCGTACCCAACCGGTCGCAATGCGACCGACGAGAAGAGCGTCTCCTGGGCGTTTTACTGTTTGCCCTACATCGAGCAACAGGCGATGGTCCAGGCGTATCGCAAAGAACTTGAGGTTTACAAATTGGGAAATGCGATGACATTTCGTACGCCGGTCGCGACATTCTTTTGTCCGTCGCGCCGCTCACCAGTGGCCGACCGTGATTTCGACAACAACGACGGCTCAGCGACCGTGGATGCTGAAGCGGCCGGCAAGGCGGCCGGGGGCGACTACGCCGCTAACGCAGGCGAGGAAGGGGGCTACGAAAACGCCAGAGGCGACGAGTATGATCCGCTTGAGACAGGTCCCATCTTTACCCAATCGAGGATCAACGAAAGAAACGTGACCGACGGACTTTCGAACACCTTCGTGATTGGCGAGAAGTTTATTACGGATCAGCTCGAGGTGGGTGCGACCCCTCCCGCGGCGGGCACGGAGCATGCCTTCTTTGGCGATTCTGCGATATTTTGCGGAGACTCCAAGCAAACGATCATGCGTAGCTCAGAAGATGGTTTCCCCGAGGGCGAACCGGATGATGACGATAACACGCGGTTCGGCAGCGAGCATAACCAGCAGTGCCACTTCGTATTTCTCGACGGCAGTGTGAAGCCCCTGAACTACTCCATCGATCGCAACGTTTATGACGCGCTCAGCTGCATCGCCGACGATATTGTCACCCCTGGCAACTATTAATGGCAGGTCGATGACCCTGATGCGCCTGTTCGGCTTTTAGACGTTCACAGTGTTTAAGAACCCGGCGCTAATTTCATCCGGCCCGGGAGAGCTGGCACACACGCGCCCATTTTACGTCCGGCGCATGGCGTTCGAGTTATGATCTGAACAACGACAGCCCGTCTTCAGGTCATCGAGTCAAGTTACCCAAAGAACCCGCGCTTGGTGAACGACTTCCGCGCCGTCGCCTCGTCGCTCTGGATGTCGAACACCTTGTGCAGCTTGGTGATCTTGAACACTTCGAGAATGTCCGGCGTCACGGCGGCCAGCTTCAGCTTCGCCTTGAACTCGACGCACTTCTTCTGAAGCTGCACGAGCTTGCCGAGCATCGCCGAGGCCATGAACTTGACCGGCGCGAAGTCGAGCACGATATTCCGCTCGTCGCTCTTGCCGAGCAGCGTCATGAGGTCGTCGCACACGCGCTTGATCTGCTCGGGATCGACAAGCCGTTCGTCGAGAATGCGGATGGTGAGAATGTCGTCTTTGGCGAAGGAATCGATGGGCATGGGAGGTCCGGAGTAAGTGAACTGACGCGTTGACTGCGCCCGGCAGGACTCGAACCTGCGACCGACGGATTAGAAATCCGTTGCTCTATCCAACTGAGCTACGGGCGCGAATCTTAAATTACCGAGTCTTTTATCGTTTCCGCGGATGCTGTCACCGCTAGTTGACACCCGTTTGACACCCCGCTAGGCTGTACGGCAGTAAGAGACACCCGGAACGTGTGACCGTCCGGGTGTCAGTGACACCACCTGATCGCTAAATCGGAGGTGATGCCGTGGCTCATTCTACTCCCGCCCCAAAGGCGGCGAAACCATCCGCGAAATTTCCCCTGTTCCCCCATGCAACCGGGCGCTGGGCAAAGAAGATTCGGGGGAAGCTCAAGTATTTCGGCAAGGTCGAGGGCGACCCCAAGGGAACGGCGGCGCTCGCCAAGTATCAGGAGCAAGCCACCGACCTCCACGCGGGCCGCACGCCGCGGGCTGCCGGCGACGGGCTGACCGTCCGCGATCTATGCAATCGGTTCTGCTCGGCGAAAGAGGATGCGGCGAACAATGGCGAGATAACCCGCCGCACATTCCTTGATTATCACGCGACGGCGGCGCTGGTTGTGGGGGCGTTCGGCGCCGATCGTTTCGTTGACGACCTGGCAAGCGACGATTTCGAGTCGCTCCGCGCGTCGATCGCCAAGCGACTCAACCCCAACTCGCTCGGCAACGAAGTGACGCGAGTGCGCGTGCTGTTCAAGTACGGTTTCGATGCGGGGATCATGGAGCGCCCCGTCCGTTTCGGCGCGTCATTCAAGCGCCCCGCCAAACGCATTCTACGGGCGCACCGGCAACGCAAGGGGCCGAAGCTTTTTGAGCCCCGGCAACTGCGGCGAATGCTCAAGGCGGCGCCGCAGCCGGTTCAGGCAATGATCCTGCTGGGGCTCAACTGCGGCTTCGGGAATCAGGACTGCGGCACGCTTCCGCTCTCGGCAATCGACCTACGGCGCGCCTGGATCAACTACCCGCGACCGAAGACTGCCGTCGAGCGACGTTGCCCCCTGTGGCCCGAAACAGTGGCCGCGCTCAAGCTGGCCATCGCCAAGCGCCCCAACAACGAAGGCGACGAAACAAGATCGCTGGCGTTTGTCACGAGCCGCGGGCAGGCTTGGGCGAAAGAGACGGCAGATTCTCCAGTGTCGAAAGAGTTTCGTAAGCTGCTCGACTCACTCCACCTGCATCGCGCCGGTCTCGGGTTCTACACGCTGAGGCATATTTTCGAGACGATCGCTGGCGAGAGCCGCGATCAAGTGGCGGTCGACTTCATCATGGGTCACGAATCCCCCGGAATGGCCGCGACATATCGGGAAAGTATCAGCGACGGGCGTTTGCAGGACGCCGTGGCCGTGGTGCGGCGGTGGCTGTTCCGGCGCTCGTCCGCCGAGCCGTGGCTGTCGGTTCGGCCAAAGTGAGAACGTAGATTGCCGCAGTAGTTCCAGTACAATCTGACGTCGCACGCTAACAACCAACTAGCCGGCTGATCCCCGGCGCACGGCCACCGCCGAGCGGCTCTCCATCCTGGGCCCTCGGCGGGCGGCCGGGTTGGCAGCAGGATGGTTCGCCGTGGAAAGTCTGAGCGCCGAGTCGATAAACTTGGTCCGTGACGCCGCGCTTAGCGTGCTCTCAACGCTCTGGGAGCTCATGGGCGCCTCGAGGTTTTTGCAGTCTCACCACTTTGGGAATGTGAGAACCCATAGTGGCGATAAGTTATTTCGTAAAAGCGCAGCCGAGCAATCTGATCTTGTGCTCCGCCTCCACGACGAATTCCTAAATTTGACGCGGCTGCTTCAGTCACAGGCCGTGCTCGACGCGCTGGGCCGCGCCAACCCGGTGGCAGCGCAATTTGATAAAGGCGTGGGTTCGTGTTACGCCGAGGCGATCCAGTCATTAGCTGAGAGGCAACTCGACTCAGTGCTGAGGGCCCACTACGAACGTGAGTTCTTCGATGAGCCTGGCGAACGGCTCCCCACTGGACTGGAGTTGCCAAAACCAAACGCTAAGAAGTTACGCCAGTTTGCCTTTGTAGAGAAGGTGTCGCTGCTCTTTGAATTTGAAGGGCGTAAACGAAGAGACTTTGACCTCTGCAAACGGCAGATTGCCAAAGAAGCCACTCGAGCTTGCGATGAACTTATCAAGGCAAACGAAATCCCAAGCGCGGCGACGCAGTTCGTTATTTCCGCCGAGCCTCGGCAGGATGGCCCGTGTGACCCATTCACCTGGCGCCACAACGGCAACGTGATTGAGAATAGCCAAATGCAACCGGCGTCTTGGTATCTGGTTGATTTTCTTTGGCGTCAAACCGATCGGTGTGCGACATTCGACAAACTCGGCATGCCTGTCTATCAAGACGCCGAGCATATCATCGACGGGAGCGTCGTAGGTGCATTGCGTAAAGTCGCCCACCGTTTCTTCAGGAAGCACCAAATCAGGATGCATGTGACCGTCAAGAAACGAATGGTGACTCTTCTCGACGGGGCACCGCCTGCAAAAGTACCGGCCGTGGGAAAGAAAGCAACGAAGAAGAAATCGCCGGCCACTTCCAAATCGGCGTCAGATTCCACCGGAGCCAAGAAAA
>JANOIK010001178.1:0-1615 GCA_031407585.1 Planctomycetota bacterium
ACGTTGGTGATCTATGCATAACTGGCGGCTTATCGTGATCTTTGTCGCGGCAGTCTCATTCGCCGCGTCCGCGCATGCGCAGAGCGAGTTGATCGAGTCCGTCGAATCCTTGGAAGCCGCCGACGACGCCTCGTCGCTAGAGTCCTTCGAGCAAATCACCGACGGGATTGCCGAAGACGACTTCACGTCGGCCGAATGGTCGGACCCGGATCTGCCGAATCTAGTCGACGTCAGCGTCGACGACGCGAGCGCTCCATCAAGCTCTTGGTTCGCAGGCGCCGAGCTCTTGCGCCTCAAGCCGCGTTACTCCCATGGGAGGATCGATGGAAAGGACTATGTCAACACTCCGCTGCTGAGCGTCCTTGACGCTGGTGTATACAAAGACGATCCGGCCAACGCGCCGCGGGCATTTGTCGGTTGGAGCGTCGGAGGCTGGGGCGTCCGTGGACGATTCTGGCAATTTGAAAATGGCGGGCTTGTCACTCCCGAGCATCGAGATTCGATGCGGTGGGGCCTGGACGCCACGCGCTTCGATCTTGATGCCTATCGACAATTCCAATTCAAGCGCGGCAGCATCGCCGTCGGCGCCAATCTGACTAAGAGCCTATCCGAGAACTGAACTAGCGAGTTTTGTGCTCCGTAGAGCAGTGGAAGGAGTTCTCTTCTCTGCTTGCACGGAGGTGCGTCTTGTCTGGAGCAACGGCAACGTCGTTTTTTGAGATTCCCGAGGCGTTGTGGCGGCGGATTGAACCGCTGCTGCCCAAGTATCCGGTGAGCTGTGAAGGCGGGCGGCCGCGTCTGCCGCTGCGGAAGGTTGTCGCCGGCATCCTCTATCTGCTGCGAACAGGTAGCCAGTGGAAGGCCATGCCGCGGGAGTTCGGGTCGGGCAGCGCGATACACGATTACTTTCAAGAGTGGACTGACAGCGGCGTGTTCGCGAAGCTGTGGCGCGTCGCCCTGGAGGAGTACGACGAGTTGGTCGGGATCGATTGGCAATGGCAGAGTCTGGACGGGGCGATGACCAAGTCGCCGCTGGGCGGGGAAAAAAACTGGGAGAAACCCGACCGATCGGGGCAAGCTGGGCGTGAAGCGCTCGGTCCTCGTCGACGCCGCCGGCGTGCCGTTGGGCGTGGCGATCGACGGCGCCAACGTGCATGACCAGAAACTGGCGACCGAAACGCTCGCCAGCATCCCGGTGAAGCGTCCCCCGTCGAAGGCGCGCAAAAAACAACATCTTTGCGCCGACAAAGGCTACGACGCCAAGGCCGTCCGCACGGCCGCTCGCCGGCGGCGTTACCAGATTCACATTCCCGTCAAGGGCGAACCCGCCGCGACTCGCAAACGCCGCGGAGCCAAGGCCCGCCGCTGGGTTGTCGAGCGGACGCACTCCTGGACGAATCGCGCACGACGGCTCCTCGTTCGCTGGGAAAAGAAAGCCGCCAATTATCTTGCCTTCGTTCATCTGCAGTTCGCCATCACCGCGCTACGCGCTGCCAAGGTTCTCGGATAGGCTCTAAGAGCCTATCCGAGAACTGAACTAGCGAGTTTTGTGCTCCGTAGAGCAGTGGAAGGAGTTCTCTTCTCTGCTTGCACGGAGGTGCGTCTTGTCTGGAGC
>JANOIK010000151.1:0-2287 GCA_031407585.1 Planctomycetota bacterium
ACTCGCGCGCGAAGATGCGGGAGTGGACTTTGGTCGACTCGGGCGACGCTCTCAAGCAGGGGATCGGCGCCATCGACGCGATGCGCGTCCGCGAGTTCTATGCCACGATGGTCGCGGCGGGAATGTACGCCGCGGGCGACGTCGATCCCGACGCGGCAATCTCGCTGGAGTTCGTGAACAAGGGCGTCGGCGTGGAACTGTCGAAGGCGAAACCGTAAACGAAGCTACCAGCTTCGTTAGTCCATCTCAATCTCCGGCAGCCTTGCATTCGACGACTGACGAAGCTGCCAATTTCGTCTACGGACGCGACTCCACTCTCCATCCCTCGTCGCCGTACTCATACTCGGTTGCGCCGGACGCTGTGAACTCACGGCCGGCCCACGTGCGAACTTCGAGCCGCAAGCGCGAGCCATCGATGGTGAGCAGGTTGTAGGCATTGGCTTCCCCGCGACGACGGTGCGAGATGGCAGTGCCCGCCTGAACGACGAGTATCGATCGTTGCGCTTCAACGTGGTGCGGCCGCACGTCGCCGGCGTAGGCCAGGTGAAGATGGCCCGCCAGAATCAGGTGGCACCCGCACGCCGTGAGCATCGAGAGCGCCTCTTGCGAGCGACCCACCAACGCCGCGGAAGGATCGTTCACGGGCGGAATGAACGGATGGTGCGCGGCGAGGATGCGAAACGCCTTCGGCGGCTGGGTCGTGAAATAGACCCGGAGCCGCTCAAGGTCGTCCTCGGCCACGCGGCCGTCCTTCCAGGTGTTCGACCGGGCCGTGTTGACGCCCGCCGCGGCCAGCTCCGCATCGGCGAACGTGGGGGTGAGATCGGCCGTGATAAAGCGCCGGTAGTTGGAAAGCGGCCAGCCGAAGCGGGCCGCCAAGTTGTACAGAGGAATGTCGTGGTTGCCGGGGACCACGAGCTGCGGGGCGGAAATTGCGTCCAGAAACTCCCGTGCGGCTGCGAACTCCGCGCGCCGCGCCCGCTGGGTGAGATCGCCGCTCACCACCACGAGATGCGGGTCAATCGCGGCGAGGTCGCGTAGCAAGCCGGCAGCCACAGTCGGCTCTTCGGCCCCGAAGTGCAAATCGGCGATGTGAGCGACGCGACGCATGGGGCGTTTTCACTTGGCCTTTTCGGCCGCATCATTGTCGGCATTCGGTCGCGGCACAATCACTTGAATCGCACCTGGCCAAACGCTGTAATGGAGCGGCTCCTCCAGCGACACAATCTCGCCATCCAGCGAAACGCTCACGCGCGACCGCTTCACGCCAATCCGCACGCTCTCGACGCACCGCGTCTCGAAATCGCGGGATTGCTCGAGCCGTCCGAGCGCCGCGCGCACGCCGAGCTTGATCATGCCCCAGCGGCTCTGCGTGGTCGCCACGTAAAATGATAGCACGCCTTCGTCCAGGCAAGAGCGCGTGCCCACGCGGAACAGCTCCAGGTCGTAACGGTTATTGCCGACGAACACCAGCGGCGTGCGTCGCATAATGTGCTCGCCCTCAGCGTCGAGTTCGACGCGCAGCAGCGGCGAGCGCCGAAAGACTTTCCACGACGCGAGAATCATCGCCGGCCATTTGCTCATGCCGAGCTGGTCGCGATGCACGTCCCGCCCCACCAGCGCGCGTGCATAAATGCCGAGCGAGGAGTTGTTGAGAAACGTACGATCGTTCACCCGGCCCAGGTCGAGCCGGCGCGTGTGCCCGGCTGCGATCACGGAAGCGGCGCCCGGCAAGTCGAGCGGCACGCCGATGTCTTTGGCGAAGTGGTTGAGCGTGCCCAGGGGCAAGACCCCGAGTGGCGTTTCGCCGCCGGCGAGTGCCCCGGCCACGGCGCTGATCGTCCCGTCGCCGCCGCCGGCGACGACCGCGTCGATGCCGCTTGCCGCCGCCTCGCGCGCCGCGGTTGTAAGTTGGTCGCCCGGAACAACTCGCAGTTCAGCTTCGACCCCCGCGGCCATCAAGGCGTCTCGCACGCCATTGGGGTCGGTTTCTCGAGTTCCGGCGCCATCATTGAGCAGTACGACCACCCGCATGAGGCACGTACGGTGCAAAGGATGTGCCGGCGAACTTGCGGGGCGGAACGAACCGGCTTAACGCGAATTGCGGCGGCGACGGACGGCCGCGGCGGCGATCAACGCCAAACTGAGCGCACCGGGCTCGGGCACTTCCGCCAGCGCCAACGCCAAAGCGCCGAGACCATGTTCCGCATCGTAGTCGTCCTGGAAGAGGCGGAAGTCGTTGAAGTCGTTGTCACTGTCTCCATCGAGATCGCCGCGACGATACGTC
>JANOIK010001194.1:0-5238 GCA_031407585.1 Planctomycetota bacterium
GCGCGCAACACCAACCTGTTCAGCGGGTTTATCCAGGACGAAATGACGCTGTCCGAGGATTTCTGGTACCTCATCATGGGCGGGAAGTGGATTCACAACGACTTCTCCGGCCCCGAGTATCAGCCCTCTGTGCGACTGCTGTGCACGCCCAATGAGCGCGAAACTCTGTGGGCCGCCGTCTCGCGGGCCGTACGCACGCCGAACCGGATCGACGACGACCTCACGTTCCACCAGATTGTCGGCTTCGGTCCGCCGACCTATGTGCAGATCGTGGGGAATCGTGCGATGGAATCCGAAGACCTCGTGGCCTACGAGCTCGGCTATCGCGCTCAACCCACCGAAAGTTTCTCCTGGGATCTCGCCACGTTTTACAACAACTACTCGGACCTCAGCGGTCTAGTGGCGACTGGCGCCCCCTTCTTCGATCCGACGATTCCCGGCGTGATCGTTCCGCAGACGCTCGACAATACGCTGGGAGCGGACACCTACGGCGTCGAGCTCGCCAGCACGCTGGTGATGAACCCCGACTGGCGGCTCAGCGGCGCCTACACCCTGCTGTACATGGACATGCACGCGGGACCAACGGATCTCGCCGAAGGCTCGAACCCCCACAACCAGGCCAACCTGCGATCGGGCTGGACGCTGAATCCTCGGTGGGATTTCGACCTCATCGGACGCTACGTCGACAACCTGCCCGCGCTCGGCGTGAGCAGCTACCTGACCATGGATGCGCGCCTCGGCTGGCATCCCCACGACAACTTCGAGTGGGCGGTGGTCGGCCGCAACCTGCTCGACGACCGCCACGCCGAGTTTAGCGACACGTTCTCCGGAATTACGGCGACCGAGGTGCAATCGGAAGTTTTCACCACGCTTACGTGGAAGATGTAATGGCGCAAACGTTCCAAGCCAATGCGACAACGCGAAGGCTGCGAGCAACAATGCTCGCCCGATGGCTTGCGCCGCTGTTTGGCCTGGCTCCGTTGCAAGTCGGTTCCACGAAAGCGCAACCCCCGGACGTTGGCCAGACGGCTGAGTCCGACGCTCAATCCACCGATGCGACCGCCGACGCCTCGATCGACGCGAGCGCGGACGATCTCGATAGTCTGCTCAACGCCGCGGACACGGACATTGCCCAGCTTGGCAACGTGAACGTCGCTCCGAGCATGGACGTCTCCGACGCCAACCCCGTGGTCGAAGGCGTGTCTAAGAAAGCCGAAACGCTGGCCGAATCGCCGGGAATTGTCGAAGTCATTACCGCCGATGAAATTCGCGGATACGGCGCCAAGAATCTGCGCGAGGTGTTGGAGCGAGGCACCAGTATTTGGGCTCCGAACTCCTTGTTCGCGCCGAATAATGTCACCTCGATTCGCGGCGACTTACCTGGCCACTACGACACCCATGTGCTGATTCTGCTGAATGGCCGGCCATTTAAGGATACGCATCAGGGCGGTTTGCATCACGCCATTTACACGGCGTTTCCGATCGCGACCTTGGCGCGAATTGAGATTATCCGCGGACCCGGTTCGGTTCTTTATGGAACCAACGCCTACGTGGGCGTGATCAACCTTGTCACCAAAAACCCTGTCGACGCCACCGACGAGGTCTCGGCGCTGGCCGGGTCCCTGGGCACGCAACGTTACGAAATCACAAACGGCGCCGGCAGCGATCAACAAAGTCTGTATGTCGGGGCGATGTACTTGCACGACGACGGCTTTGACTTTTCCGGGTTCGACGAGAGGAACGTGTTCGATTCCAAGCTCTTTGGGCAGGAAAACATCGGCCTTGTGAGCGTCTACGACAACGGACCCTTTCGCTTGAATACATTCGTCGCCCAAGCCAACGAAACCATGATGGGCAACGCAATCGGTTGGTGGTTGGACCAAGGCTTTTTGATGTCGACCCGAGTGTTTTGCGACGCGGGTTACACGATCGGAGAGGGCGAGGATTATTCGCTGGAGTCCCACTTTACCTACAACTACAGCGATGGAGCCTTTTGGGGCGTCCCCGGCCAGCCGAAGCCGGAGCATCTCGCGTCGCACGATTACCTGATCGAGCCGATCTTGCGGGCCAAGCTGAGCGAAGACTTGGAGCTACTCGTGGGCGGGACGACTGAATTTCGCCAGGGACATTCCCGCTTCAACACGACTCCGGAGTATTCGAAGATTTGGTACAGCGCCTACGCACAGCTCGACTACCATGTGACCGACTGGCTCATCCTGGTGGGCGGCATGCAAGGCAATATGCCCGGCACTATCAGGGGTGGAATTGTGCCGCGAGCGGGCGCCGTCGTTAGCCTCACTGACCATTGGACGTTGAAGGCGCTTTACGGCAGCGCCTTCCGCTCGCCGGCAGCGATCGAAACCGACATCAACGTCGCCGCCATCGTCGGAAACCCCGACCTGGCGCCCGAAACGATCGATACGTTCGACGGACAGCTCGCTTACAGCCAAGAGAACATGCGGCTTGCGGCCACCTATTTTCACAGCGACTACTCCGATTTGGTCGCGCGCGATACGACGCAGACGCCGCCGCGATACGAAAACTTGGGCACGCTGGAAGTGCAAGGCGTCGAGTTGGAAGGACGCCTCAAGGCTACTCGCCTGCAATTCGTCGGCTCCGCAACGTGGCAAGAGAACGTCAATAATGCCGGCGTTAACGACGCAACGCACGTTCCGAATTGGATGGTCAAGGCCGGTCCCATCTACGAAACGCCGTGGGGCCTGACCGCGTCCGTTTTCGACTCGTATTTCAGTGCCCCGGGATCCGTCGCGGACATCAACCCCGCGGCGGCAATCGTGAATCCGGTTCCGGACGACTATCACCTCATGAGCTTCAATTCCCGGCTCAATCTGGGGCAGTTGATGAACCAACGCTCCGGTCCGTTTGAAGTTCAGTTCCTCATCCAGAATCTGTTGGATGAAGATATTTGGCATCCCGAATTCTCCCGCCGGCGCATCAATTCCGTCAAGGCGCAGGCGGGCCGCACTTTCTACGGCGGCATATCCATGCAGTTTTAGACAGCTAGCGAGCGATTCACAAAATACTTTACCCGTTGATCTAATTCCTGTTTTGATCATTTATCCGCAACGATTTCAGACGCCAGGAAAAATGGCTCTCCCGACTTCAGCGCAGAGGACTGCGGCTTGTTAGCTCAAACCCGTCATCTGACGCACCTGCAGCTGTTGTACTTCGCGCTCGCGGTGTCGATGCCGCTGCGCGCCGATGCACAGTCGGCGCCTGTCGACGTGCCGCCGCCGATCGAAACGGCCGAGCCCGGCGCGGCGGAGCCGTTGCTGCAGGAACTGCCTCCCCTAGCGCCGGATGCGCCATACGCGGCCGACGGGGGCGCCGTCGAAGGCGCTGCGGAGGGCGAGGCCGCCGATCCGCTTGTTCCCGACGCGGACAATCTCGACAGCCTGCTCGACGCCGCCGACAAGGACATCGGCCAGCTCGGCCAGGTGAACATCGCCGCCCCCGAGTCGGTGCCGCAGTTCAGCCCCCGCCGCGCTGACCGAAGTGCCGCAGGCCATCGTGCCTGCCGCGATCACGCACATCACCAAGGAAGACATCCGCGCCAGCGGCGCCCGCAACCTCAACGAGCTGCTCGACATCTACGTCCCCAACTTTCAGTGGATCCGCCATCACTGGGAGCAGAGCCACATCGGACTCCGCGGCGTTATTAGCGATCGCGAGGACAAGTACTTGCTGCTCGTGAACCGCCGCATCATGAACGACAAGACGCACTACGGCGCCGCGTCCGAGCGCGAGCTCGTTCAGCTTAACGACATCCACCACATCGACGTCATCCGCGGCCCTGGCTCCGCCGTGCTCGGCCCCGGCGCCGTCTCGATGGTCATCAGCATCTTCACGGATACCGCCGAAACCTTCACCGGCACGCAAGCCGTCGCCCGCGGCGGCGTGTTCGACGAGTTCAGCTCGCTCGAGCTCAAGCACGCGATGCAGTGGACCGACGCCGAGGGCGGCCTGCTGCTCTACGGCGGCATGGGAACGCACGACGGCGCGGACAGCGACGACTCGCCGATGGTCTTCGGCGGCAGCAGCCCGCCGTATCCCGGCTTCGGCAATCTCACCACGCTGTACGACGGCTACCAAGCCGGCGAGGACCTGCAGAACCCCATCGGCGCCGACGGCCACGCCTTCCAGGGCCAGATGCCGTTCAAGGCGTTCGCCGATCTCACCTACAACGACTTCGAGCTCTGGGCTCGCTACACCCGAAGCGGCAGCTACTTCCAGCTCGCACCCGCGGCCGGCTTCCATTTCCCCAACGGCTTCGGCACGTTCGTCGATCAGCAGCAGGGCAGCTCGGGCAATCAGCAGACGTCGGTCCAGGGCAAGTACGAAACCGACCTGAACGACGACCTCAAGTTCCTCGCGATGTGCGGGTGGGACTCCTCCGAGTTCGCTCGCACACTGTTCTTCGGCACGGCCGAAAACTACCGCGAAGACGAGCTCAACTGCCGCTCGCTCCTCATCGCCGAGATGGGCAGCCACCAGATCGCCGGCGGCGCCGAGTTCTACCAAGACTGGTTCGGCCTCGGCAGCGACCGGCTGCCCGGCCCGCCCGTGAACGGCCGCCTTGGCGCCAACTTTACTCCGTGGGAAACGCAAACCTACTCGCTGCTGGCCGAAGACCAGTGGAGCATCACCGACACGTTGACCACATTCATCGGCGGCCGGCTGGACAAGAACACCTACACGCCGTGGATGTTCTCGCCCCGCGCCGCAATTGTGTGGGCGCCCGATAACAGCGTCGCCTGGAAGGTCCTGCTCAACCGCTCGCAGCGCATGAACTTCGCCGAAGAGCTCCGCGCCCAGTGGCTCGCCAATAGCACCCTCAGCGAGCCCGAAATCCTTCGCAGCTACGAACTCCGCCGCGAACGCACCGTCACCGAACACTTCTCCTGGGCGCTGTCCACGTTCTACATCGATCTCGACGCTATTAGCTGGAATCAAAACAACAGTACCAGCTCGATCACCGGCAACCAAACCCAATGGGGCATGGAAGCCGAGGCGGCCTACCGCAGCGACAACTGGCGCTTCATCGGCAGCCACAGCTTCGTCAAGCTGATCGACTTCACGCTCAACGATCCGACAACCACCACGTTCATCACCGCGGCCCCCGACGGGTTCGGCAACGACCTGTCCGCGTGGTCCAACCACATCTCCAAGCTCATGGTCCACCGCCAGGTCACCGAAGCGTGGGGCGTCGACACCTCG
>JANOIK010001247.1:0-2823 GCA_031407585.1 Planctomycetota bacterium
GCCGGCCGCGGCCACGATCGCCCGCGCCGCGTCGCGTTCCTTCGGCCCGCAGTTCACCAGCACGCGCAGGTCGCGTTCGGTCGCCAGTCGCCGAGCCAGTGCCGCGAAGTGCTCGCCGGGCCAATCCTTGGCGGCGCCGAAGGCTCCGCCCGTGTTGAACACCGCCACCCTCGCGTCCCGGCGCCACCCAAGCCGCTGCCACACCGCGTCGGCCGCGCGCTCGTCGGCCACGGTCGTCGCCATCTCGAGCACCGGCGCCACCGGCGCGGCGCCGGCCGCCTGCGCGACTTGCAGGTATCCGGCCACAGTAGGCAGGTACGCTCGCCGCCAACCGCGCTGCAGGGGATACACGCGCGTCGTGAGCATGTGCGACCTCAGATTCCCAACCATGCCGATGCGCTCGCGCGCCCCGCTGCGATACGCCATCCAGCCGGTGCGCAGCGAGTTGGTCAGCAGCACGACGGCGTCGAGCCGCGCCGCGCGCAGCTCGGCCGCGACGTCGCCGCTCCCCTTCTCATACACCACCGTCTCGTCGAACCAGGCGCTCCCGCCGAGCACCTCGGCGACGTACGGCCGCATGACGCCCACCATCGTCCCAGCGCCCACATGCGTGCGCAGCGCTCGCAGCGCCGGCGTGGCCATCACAACGTCGCCCACCCAGTTCGGCAGAAAAACCCCCAGCCGCATGCGCGCTCCTTCGCACGAGAGACGAGATTCCCGACGCGGACTATACCCGCCGCCGTTATCGCCGCCAATCGAAACCGCGAAGCGATGCGAAGTGCTAGCAGGGGAGATAACCGCGAATCACGCGAATTTTCGCGAATCAGGAGAGGGGGGATTCAACCACGAAAATAATGAAATACACGAAAAGGAAAACAAGCTGTGTTAAGTCGATCGCCACTCCTGCTGCTCCTCCCGGTTCGTGTATTTCGTGCGTTTCGTGGTTCCTCCCATCCTGATTCGCGAGGATTCGCGTGATTCGCGGTAGAAACGCATTGTCACACGACGTTGCGGTCGCGGAGGTCCTTTTCGAGAGTTGCCGCCGACGTGAACAGCACCGCGTCGAGGCCCGCGGCGATCGCCCCCGCGACGTTTTCCTCGCGGTCGTCCGTGAAAAACACCTCGCTCGCCGCCACGCCAGCCCGCTCGACGGCATGATCGTAAATCGCCCGCTCCGGCTTCATCGACCGTGCTTCGAAGCTCAGCACGGCGTGCTCGAAACACCGGTTGAGAAACGGGAACCGCCCCGCGCTCACGAACCCCCAGTCAATCGGGTTGGTGTTCGACAGGATCCCCAACCGCCGCCCGGACGCGTGCAAGCGTTCGACCAGCTTCACGCTCGCCGGGATCTCGGCGAACATGTCGCACCCGGCCGCGAACATCGCCTCCCGGTCCGGCCGCACGCCGCATCGCTCGCAGAAGTGCTCGTACACGGCCAGGGCGTTGACCTCGCCCCGCTCGAACCGCCACAGCACGGACGCGGCCCGCGGCCCCTCGAACAGGGCCTCCCACACGACGGCCGCTGGCACGCCCGCCACATCTGCCATTTGTCGACACATCCGCTCATGCGAAAATGACAACAGCACGTTGCCCAGGTCGAAGTAAAGGAATTCAATCGCCATGGAAGCTCCGTGTCGTTTGGGTTTGTCACCATGGTAGGGGATTTCTCGCAAAGGCGCTACGGCGCAAAGGAAGACGCAAAGCCGGAAAATCCGAGGGGTGATTAGTTCTTTTTCTTTCATCCCTTCTTCTTTGCGTTCTCTCTTTGCGCCTTAGCGCCTTTGCGAGAGATCCCCTTCAATGCAATCCTATGAAATCGCCGTGAAGGAGCTCCATCCATGCCGCAGGTTCGTCGTCTGCTAGTTTTCGCACTTGTGATCGTCGCCGCGGGGCGCCTGCACGCTGAGCCGTCGAGCGCCTTTGCGCCCGCCGAAACCGAAGGCGGGCGGCTGTACTTTGAGGGCCGCATTCCCGTCGCGGTTCTCAGCGGCTCGCCAGCGGACATTGGCCGCCAACATGCGGCGCTGCTCACCGAGCCCGCTAAGCAGACGCTCACCTTTCCCAAACGGTTCGCCGTCGAAATGGACGCCGAGAAGTTCTGGCCCGTCATGGTCTTCATGGGCCAGGCCCTGGTCGCGCACGCCCCCGAAGCGCACCGCCAGGAGCTGGCCGCGCTCTCTGCCGACGGCAAGCTCGACGCCGGCGAGATCGCCGTCGGCAACACGCTGCTCGAACTCCGCCGCATGGGCTGCTCGGCCCTGGTCGTCGAGCCCGAGCACAGCGCCACCGGCGGCCCGCTGTTCGGCCGCAACTTCGATTTCCCCACGCTTGGCGAGCTCGACCAGTTCAGCATGGTGTTCATCGTGCGGCCCACCGGTCGCCACGCGTTCGCGTCGATCACCTTTCCCGGCGCTGTCGGCGTGGTCAGTGGCATGAACGACGCCGGGCTCGCCGTCGCCACGCTCGACGTGTACGAATCGGCCGACGGTTCGCCGCATTTCCACCCCGACGGCACGCCGCTGGCGTTCGTCTTCCGCCGGCTGCTGGAAGAATGCACGACCATCGACGAGGCCGAAGCCCTGCTCAAAAGCGAGAAGCGCACCACGTGGATGAACCTCGCGGTATGCGATCGCGACAGCTCCGCGGTGTTCGAAATCACGCCCACGCACATCGGCCGCCGTGGCCCCGACCACGGCGTGCTGGCATGCACGAATCACTTCCGCACCGCGGGCCTGGCGCCGGCGCCCGGCGAGGGCGTGATCATCGCCGGCGGAAAGGACGAGGACACGGCCTCGCAGTGCTCGCGTTACCCGCTGCTCGCCT
>JANOIK010001279.1:0-7699 GCA_031407585.1 Planctomycetota bacterium
TGGGAGCTCAAAGCGAGCGGCTTGCGGAAGCGAGTCGAGGCGTTGCAGGCCAAGGTGAAGATGCTCAAACAGCGCGACGACGACGACGCCCAGGTCGCCGCGCTCGAGACGGACGCCGAGGCCGACCTGACGCTCGCTGAGGTGAAGTTGTGCGAAGCGAAGGCGCAGCGGTTGAAGGACTCGATCGCCGCGGCGGCGATGCCGCAGCCGATTGTGCAGCCCCCTCTCACCCGAGCCATGACGTACCCGTTTTACCCCACGCCATCGACGGCGCAGCCAGCGCAAGCAGTTCCCACCACGGCGATGCCAACGATGGTTCCTCCCACGGGAAGTTGGGCGGCGCCCGCCACCGCGGATTGGACGCCGCCGCCGCCACCCGCTTCCGACGATCCCGACCACGGGAATAGATACGGCACGCCGTTAACTCCCGAGGCGGCGCCACTCAAGATCGCCTTGTCCTCGTCGCCAACGCCGGCTCGTGTTGGTTCGCGAGTCGTATGGGAGTACAAGGTTTCAAATCTGGGCCCGATGGACGACTATAACGTGGAGTTGCGAATCGCAACCCCGGACTTTCTCGTCGTTGACCCCAAGACAATCGATGCTCCACCACAAGTCAACGTGCGAGTCCAAGAAAATCTGGTCACCTTCTCGCCAGTGGCGACGCTGGGACCCGGGGAATCGTTGATGTACCGGATTCCGTTCACGTCTCGCGGGCCGGGAACGTCCGTGCTTAAGGCTTATACCAGGAGCAAGAACTATCCGCAGAGCGTTTGGATCGGGGCGGGCATTTCGGTCGATTCTGAGCCGACAGTGAACCACGAGACGCCCGCGGGACCGCAGGAACTGCTCGAGATGGTTTCCGAACTGCGGAGGGCGAACGAGGCGCTTGAACGGCGGCTCCGCGAGTTGGAAGGGCCGCGCGAAGCGGCCGGCGAGTGACATCGGTGCTCAACTTCGCGCAAACGCACTCGTCCGCCCGAAGTCTCTTGGCTTTGCCGCCGGGTCGAGTACCATTGGCCCGTCCGCGACGAGTTCGCGCCGAATTGTGTGTACCTGCGGCAGGCGCCATGAAGGTTCATGAATCCATCAAGATCGCCGCGCCTCCGCAAACCGTATGGGCGCATGTCGCCAACCCGCAAGCGATGGCGGATTGGCACGTGAAGCTCGTCGAGGTGCGGCGTACCGGAACTGGCCCCGTTTACGCGGGCGAGCGGTTCGGCACGACGTACATCATGAGCCGCAAGAAGCAGAACCGGCAGCAGGTCGACGCCGAGGTGCTGCGCTGCGAGCCGTGGTCGACGCTCGTGTTGCGACACCACAGGGCCGCACGGGGTACGTGGATGAAACGCACGAACTTTCGCTACGCGACGAAGGGCGGGCGACGCTGGTTGAGCACACCGTGGATTTCGCGGCCGCCGGCCTGCCGCTGTGGGTGCGAGCGCTCATGTGGTGCATCACGCGCACCGGCGAGCGCCAGGGCGAGGGCATTCTCGACCCGCTGAAGCGGGTGTGCGAAGGCAATTAACTTTCGGACGGTTCCGAAGTGAGGCCTTTGTCTCGACTCTCGCTGTATCGCTTCTCTCTAGCAAACGCCTCGCACATAAGTCGGTGGCCTTCGTCTCTGAATTGTCTCATGCGCTCAAATCTACGCTTGATTTGATACGGCGTGCCTTTGAATAAGCAATGCTGATATTGCTTGCTCATCTTTAACGTAAGGTCGAGGCGTTCGCCGGGCGTCATTCGCCGGTACTCTTCAAGCTTTTCGCGGCTAGGACGTCTAGACATGATGGCCTCGTCGGCAAAGAAAGGATCGCGAAACCGGTTTTAATAATAACTCAAATTGTCTTTCGAATTAACAACCACGTCGTCGCAAAAAAACCGCCGCGGAATCGGGCGATTCCGCGGCGGCTTCAAACCGTCGGGCGGGACCCTCGGCCGATTCGTGAGAGTGCGGTCGAGGGCGTTCTGGGAGGACACCGGCGGGATCCTTACAAATCGAGTGAGATCTTCTCCTCTTGGGCCGCGAGGCGCAGCTTGCTCAACGCGCGGGCTTCGATCTGGCGGATGCGTTCCTTGGTCACGCCCATCTCGGCGCCTACTTCCTTGAGCGTGAGCGGCTCGCGGTTGTGATCGAGACCGAACCGGCCGATGATGATCTGCTGCTCGCGCTCGTCGAGTTTCTGCAGAATCCGCTGGATCTTCTCCAGCCGATCGCTTTGGGCTCGCTCTTCGACCATCGGGTTGCCGCGGTTCTCTTGCGTGGCCGCGAACAGTTCGTCGTAGCTCGTGCGGAAGCGGTCGCGTTGGCGGTACTCGCCGGGGATCGTGCGGGCAAAGTTCTTCATGATCGCCCAGGAGGCGTACGTGCTGAACTTGTTGCCGCGAGCGAAGTCGAATTTCTCGATGGCCCGGAGCAGCGAGACGTTGCCGTCGCTCACGAGCTCGAAGAAGTTCTGGTCCGGCGTGACATGCCGCTTGGCGATCGAGACGACCAGTCGCAGATTCGCGCGTGCGATCTGGTTCTTGGTCGCGACGATCTCCTCGTACAGCTCCTCGATCTCGTCCATGAGCGCCGCCTTGGGCTGCTCGACGTCGAGTTCCTTGCGGAGCTTGGCCGCGCGGTACTTCAGGTAGTTGTACTTGCGGAACAAGTGCTGCTCCTGCTCGCGGGTGAGAAGGGGCATCTCGTACAGGCTCGCAAGGTACGGCGGCAGACCGGTGGGTCGCCGCGGCTTGCGCGTCGGCGAATCGGCGGCGGGCATGTCGCCCAGGCACGCATTCTCGGCGCCCTTGCGGCTAAACCGCGGGTTGTCGATCAGGTCGAGCGGCAACTCCATGATGCGCTCGGCGCGCACCTCGTTGATCACCCGGTAGACCGTGGTCTTCGTGCGGTTGTAGTCGCTGCACAGCTTGTCGACCGACGCGCCCCGACGGTACGCCTGGTAGACGTTATGCTTCTGCGCCTCGGTCAGCGGTCCGCCAAGCTGCGGGAAAATCGCCGCGGCTGGATTATCGATGTCGTGTTGCTTGAGCGCGGCACGGATCGTCTCCACGCTGCGGCCCGAGCGCTCCGCCAGACGGCGGGCGATCTCCGACTGCACGGAGCCGGACGCGGCCAGCTCGCGAGCATGGTCGACGAACTCGGCCCGCTGCTCGTCGGTGAGTTGGCTAAAGCGGGCGCCGCGCTCGACCCGGTCGGCGTTGTTGCGGACGAAGCGGTCCACGCTCGAGCGCAGGAAGCCCACGCGCTTGCGGCCATCGAACACCAGTCGACGGCTCACAAGACCCAAGGCTCGCCAGCGCGAGATGGTCTTGGTCGAGACATTGAACTGCCGAGCCAGCTCTTCGACGGTGAAGACCTGCTCGCCCATGCCATCGGCGGGCAGCTCGGCGGCGTCGGACAGATCTTCCACCAGCAGGCGGAGATCGTGCACCAGATCGCGGCCGTGCACTTTGCGCTCGGCGGCGGTCAACTCGTCGTCGTGATCGAGATGCTCGAGCACCTGGCCCGATTGATAGTGCTGATCGACGTCGACGCTAGCGATCAGGCGCTCGGCGGCGTCGATGCGGGCAATGAGCTGCTCGCGCGGCGCGACCTGCTGTTGGTCGCGAAGTTGCTGAACCCAGGGGTTTTTGTAGTCAACGTGCATAGTCCACCTCTTCTCCCGTTCCTATACCTGCAGCTCTCCGGTGGTGTTCCATGCGATCCGATCGCCCACGGCGGCTGTCAATTGGTGTGAGTCGTCTCCTTAAGTCGTTAAGGTTGTCTGCCAGCGACGTTGTTACGTGCCAGAAGGGCAGTCAGTTTGCCCTTACTTCATATCAACCGCAGATTCGGCGCCGTCGGCAGGTCGATTTCGGGTATCCGCGGTGATGGCGGAGAGGCAAGTGCTTGACCCGAAAAAAAGGCCTGCTAGCGATGAATGCGGCTACACGTTGTACGCATAAGAGTCGTATTGGGTCGAGAGAAAGTTCGCGGCAATCGCTGCCGCCGCGGCGGGCGTGCCACCAAGCGACGCCGTAAGTGCCTACTCAAGTATGACTTACAACTTCCGTTGAAGGTTGGTGGACACTCGGGTTTTGCGCAGTTTGCGTCGCTTGAGTAGGCGATGCGTATATCCCCCTCTGGCGAGTTAGTCGCGGCCGGCCGGCGGCAGGACTGTCCAGCGGACGCCTCGCTACGCGCCGCCGTGGAGTCCTATAGCCGCTATTGCGCGAACCGCTCATCGCCACTAACATCCGCACCCCCTGCTCGACCATTCGGGGTGCGGGGAATCCACGTTCACAGTCTCTTCTCACGCCTCTTCGCGAGACGCCAACCTATGCTGCGCCGCATCTTGCCCGTCGTTCTCCTTGCCGCGGTCGTCCAAGGTTCCATCGCCCGCGGGGCGGATGACGCCGCGGCGCCGACCTATAACCTGACGGCTCGCCTGAAACCGGGCGACGTCGCTGAGATTACCACGACGCTCGAAGTCGGCGGCGACCTGGTCACGCCGGCCGAAGACGGCAAGGGCGACGCCAAGCTGCCGCTGAGCATCGTGGCGAAGCAGACATATCTCGAACAACTCGTGGCTTGGTCTGCTGACCCCGCGGAGGCGGTTCGATCAATTCGCCGCTACTCGACTGCGACCGCAAACACCAAAACTGATTCTCAAAGCGAGGAGCTCACGTTACCGCCGAATCGCCAACTGATTATCGCGGAGGCGTCGGATCTGGGCGTCGCGCTCGGCGGGATCGATGGGCCGCTTACCCGCAATGAATTCATCCTGCTCGACGCCGTGGGCAACACGCTAGCGCTCGATCGCCTGCTCCCCGGCAAGTCGCTTCGCGAGGGCGACGGTTGGGATCACGATCCGAGCGCCATCGGCGTCCTGCTAGGAATGGACCACGTGTCCGTGTGCGAGGTTCGCAGCGTGGTCACGGGCGAAGACAACCGCCAGGTGCAGATTCGCATGGCCGGCACGGTTCACGGCTCGGTCAACGGCGCGAGCGCCGAGATGGAGCTGCGCGCGGCGTACCTGTATCACCTCGACCGCGGCCGGATCACAAAGCTCAACCTGGCGATCAAGCAACACCTGAAGCCTGGCGACGTGGCGCCGGGGCTGGACGTGACGGCCAAGCTTTCCGTCGTGGCAGCGCCCATGCCCGCGGGCAAGACGCCGCCGTTCGACGAGGAGACTCTGAAACTGGCCGCGGCGAAGACGCGCGGGGAACTCCGGGAACTGACGTTCGACGCCGCGGATCGAGGCTACCGCTTCCGCCAGGACATGTCGTGGTTTGTCATCCACGAGGCGCGCGAATTGACGTCGTTCAAACTGGTGGACGAAGGAGAGCTGCTGGCCCGCTGCAGCGTGGCGACGGCCCCACCGCGACCGGTGGACAAGCCGATGACGCTGCAGGAATTCGAACGGGACGTGGTGAAGGCCCTCGGCGACAAAGTCGGCAAGGTGACGGCGGCGACCGAGTGGACCACGCCCACCGGCTGCAAATGCCTGGGCGTGTTCGTCGACGGCAAAGTCAGCGGCGGCGACGCGGCGGAAAGCAGCGTCGAGGTGCAGTGGCGGTACTACCACGTCTCGGCCGCGGGAATGCCGCAGGCGACGGTGGCAGTCACCGTCGAGCAAGTGCTGCTCGAGCGATTCGCCGATGCGGACCGGCCGCTGGTCGATTCGCTGGAGTTGGTCGCGATGCCGGCCCAAACGGCGGCGGCGGGCTCGGCGGCGACGAAGTAAGCACATCGCGAAATGATCGGGCCCGCGGCGACCGAATTCTCAGCCCCAACGGGGCGATGGCGCCGTCGCCGCGTTCCATCCCAAACGATCACTTCTTCGCGAACAGCGCCTCGGCCCCCTCGATCATCGGGATCACCACCACGCCGCTCTCAGTCACTTCGAACCCGCGGGCCTTATCCGCCGCAAGGTCGACGCCCACTTTGGCGCCGTCAGGGATGAAGACGTTCTTGTCGATAATCGCGCGGCGGATCACGGCGCCCTTCCCGATGTGGACGCCGCCGAACAGGATCGAGTCGGTCACCTCCGCCTTTTCTTCGATGCGGCACTTCGGGCCCAGGACGCTGCGCGTTACCTTGCCGCCCGCGATGATCGTGCCGGCGGCGATGATGCTGTCGTGCGCTTCGCCGCGGCGGCCGGCGTCCTCGTCGAACACGAACTTGGGCGGCGGCAGGTTGGGCTGATCGGTGCGCACCGGCCAGTGGTAGTCGTAGAGATTCAGCAGCGGATCGACGGCGGTGAGCTCGATGTTGGCTTCGTAATAGGCGTCGAGCGTGCCGACGTCCTTCCAGTAGGCGTCTTGCTTGCTGTTTTCATCGTGGAACGGAAACGCCACCACGCGGTGCGAGTTGATGATCGACGGGATGATGTTGCGACCAAAATCGTGGGCGCTTTCCGGCAGCGTCGCGTCCGCGCAGAGCTGGTCGAACAAGAACGGCGCATTGAACACATAGATGCCCATCGACGCCAGGCAGTGATCGGCGTCGCCGGGGATCGTTTTGGGCGTGGGTGATTTCTCTTCGAAGCCGATGATCCGTCGCGACGGGTCGATCTGCATGACGCCGAACGCGCGGGCCTCTTCCTTGCTCACCTTGAGCGCCGCGATCGTGAGGTCCGCCTTGTTCTCGATGTGGTCGGCGACCATCTTGGCGTAGTCCATCTTGTAGATGTGGTCGCCGGCCAGGATCACGACGTGCTTGGGGCGTTCTTGCTCGAGCGTGTAAATGTTTTGGTACACCGCGTCGGCCGTGCCCTGATACCACTGCTCGTCGATGCGCTGCTGCGGCGGGACGACGTCAATGAATTCGCCCAGCTCGCGGCACAGCAGATGGCGCCAGCCGTTGGTTACGTGCCGGGCCAGGCTCATCGCCTTGTACTGCGTGAGGACCAGAATCTTGCGGATGCCGCTATTGAGGCAATTCGACAGCGTGAAGTCGATGATCCGGTAAATGCCGCCAAAGGGCACCGCGGGCTTGGCCCGATCGCGAGTGAGCGGCTCGAGCCGAGATCCTTTGCCGCCGGCCAAAACGACTGCCAAGACGTCTTTCATCGACCAACCTCCGTGGCGCAGTGCGGGAATCGCATGCGGTAGTTCCGAGCGAAGCCGCGATTTTAGGCGATTGGGGCCGAAAACGTAACCGCACGCGGTCGCGGGCGTGAACAGAGTCTTAGCCCTTTATTCCCCGCCCCTACACACAATCTCAACGTGGCGGGGCTACAACCACGTCCGTTACGCCCGTACGCCCGGCCGGGGCCGAGAGACCAGCGATCGGATGCCACACCGATTGACCGCCACATTCGCACCTCTCGGCCCCGGCTTCTTTTCTCGTGATTGGCAGTGAAACCGTCGGGGCTGAAACAGAAGAAGAGAGAATCGAACCGGGTGAGTGCAACCATGATGAACATTCGAGAGCGGGCCGAGTACTTGCCGACGCGGCGCCAGATTCGAGCGGCGTGCGAAGCCATTCGCCGCCGATGGACCGCGGCCGAGCGCCGTCGTCGCACCGTGGGCGAGAGCCCGCATGCGACGGCGGTGATGTGGTCGCCGCCCCACATTGCGACCGCGAATTGCCTGGCCCGCGTGCGGCGCGTGGTCGCTGAAGCGTCAGCGTGATCGCGCCCGCCGGGAACTGACGGCGCGGTAGAGGGCTTCGCACGCTTCCGCGCTGGCGTCGAGCGACCAATCGCGG
>JANOIK010001313.1:0-1521 GCA_031407585.1 Planctomycetota bacterium
ACGAGACCAAGGTCGGCCGTCTCGCCCACAAGATCGAGAAGCTCAAGACGCTCGGCGAGCGCACGCCCGGCGTGGAATTCATCACGCAGCAGTGCTTCAGCGGCGATCACGGACTTGCCGTCATCGAGCACGCCCCCTTCGGCGTCATCGGCGCGATAACGCCGATCACGCACTCGCTGCCCACGATCACCGGCAACGCGGTGAGCATGATCGCCGGCGGCAACTCGGTGGTCGTGAACCCACATCCCGGCGGCAAGCGCATCGCCGCGGAGGGAGCCCGTCGCTTCAACCAGGCGATCTACCGCGACCTGGGGATCGACAACCTCATTTGCGTCATCGCCGAGCCGACGCTCGAGACGGCCAATGAACTGTTCAAGCACCGCGGCATCGCAGCGATCTGTGTCACCGGCGGCCCCGCCGTTGCTCGCGCGGCTCTCAACAGCGGCAAGCGTGCTATCGTCGCCGGCCCGGGCAATCCGCCGGTCGTCGTCGATGAAACCGCCGACATCGATAAAGCCGCCCGGTGCATCATCCAGGGCGCCGCGTACGACAACAACCTGCTCTGCATCGCCGAGAAGGAAGTGTTCTGCGTCGCGTCGGTATGTGACCAGCTCATGGCCGCATTCGAACGGCACGGCGCCGTGCGACTCAACGCCCAGGAGATCGCCCGGCTCACGGCGCAGGCCATCACCAGCGTCGGCGAGGGCGAGCACAAGCACGACGTCGCCCACAAGGATTTCATCGGTAAAGACGCGGCGTTCCTCGCTAAGGCCGCCGGCCGCGACGTGCCCGCGACGTGCGAGCTGCTCGTCGGAGAAGTCGACGAATCGAACCCGTTCGTGCCTGTCGAGCAGATGATGCCGTTCGTCCCCGTCGTGCGCGTGAAGAACGTCGACGAGGCGATCGCCAAAGCCAAACACTACGAGCACGGCTTCCGCCACACGGCGATCATCCACACGACCAACGTCAAGAACATGACCAAGATGGGACGCGCGATGGACACGACGCTGTTCGTCAAGAACGGCCCCTCGATGGCATCGCTCGGCCTCGGCGGCGAAGGCTACCTGTCATTCTCGATCGCCACGCCCACCGGCGAAGGCGTCACGACGCCGCTCACCTTCACCCGCGAACGCCGCTGCTCGCTGATCGACGACCTGCACATCCTCGGAAAGGCATAAGAGAATGGACCGCGGATGAACGCGGATTAAGCGGCTTTCCGCGGATCAAATCCACAATTCTGTTTTCTGATCCGCGTCCATCCGCCAAATCCGCGTTCATCCGCGGCCAATTCCCCTCAGCAATGTTAACCGCCCAGGTCATCGGCACCGCCACCGCCTCCGTCCGGCACGCATCGCTTGCCGGGTCGAAGCTGTTGGTCGTCAGCCCTACCAAATCGACGGCGTGACGCCCGACGGCGAGCCGCAACTGGCCGTCGATCGGCTCGGCGCCGGCGTGGGCGATGCAGTGGTGATCACCAGCGACGGCAAATACGTCCGCGAGATTCTGAAGTGCGACAAAACG
>JANOIK010000172.1:0-1554 GCA_031407585.1 Planctomycetota bacterium
TCGAAGGCCAGATGCTCTACCTGCTCTACCCACCCGACCTGCGCACCGAAACGGCCACGCTGCGCGAGGGCCAGCTCTGCCGCCGCGACGGCATCACGATCAACATGTTCCTGCTCCCCAGTTGGTCGCAAAGCGAGGAAGACGTGCGCTTCGCGTACACGCTCGCCGAGAGCACCAAGGGCCGCGTGTTTTTCACCGCGGGCAAAGACCTCGACCGCTACGTCGTGTGGGACTACGTGAGCCGCCGTCGGGAGATTCTCAAGTAACCCCCCCAGGCGAGCCCGCTTCAACGCGCCGGGTGAACCCTATCACCCCGAGGTCCGCCAAGGGGTCCGGCCTGTGTTCCAACCGCGTCCCGCACGCTTCGCGCGGCACGCCATCTCCCCCAAGAATCGGAACTTTGACGCCGCGTTGCGGTTCACTATAACGGCGTGTTCTCCCTTCTCCTTGGTCGCACGGAACTGCGTGATGAAATCTTTCCTTTTCGCGTTCGCTCTGGTCACATCGTTCGTGGCGCCTATCACCCCCCGCGCTCACGGCGCAGACCCGGCCGCGTCTGCTTCCGTCGGCGCCGCCATGACCGAGGCCGCCCAGAAGTACCTTGCCGCGCTCAACGCCGACAAGCTCGCCATCGCGAAGATGGCGTTCGACGATCCGCGCCGGCTCGATTGGCACAACATCCCCAAGCCCGAGCGCAAGGGGTTGCAACTCCACGACATGACCGCGGAGCAGCAAGAGCTCTGCCACACGATCCTGCGCGCCGCGCTGAGCGACTCCGGCTACGCGCGACTCCAGAACATCCTCGCACTGGAAAATAACCTCCGTGAGGGCGAGAAGGATCTCGTCGGCGGTCACCTGCGCGACCCGCTGCGGTACTTCCTCACGATCTTCGGCGAGCCCGCCGCGACCGGCGCGTGGGGCTGGAGCTTCGAGGGCCATCACTGCTCGCTCAACTTTGTCGTCCGCGACGGCGCCGTCACCTGCGACACCCCGAGCTTCTGGGGCTGCTGCCCCGCCACCGTAAAAACGTTCGTCGAAGGCGGACCCGCCATCGGCACGCGCACGCTCGCTCAGGAGGAGCAGCTCGGCTTCGATCTTCTTGCCGCGTTCGACGAGGCGCAGCTTGCACGCGTCGTAGTCGCCGAAAAAGCCCCCGACGATTACCGCAACGCCGGTCTTCCCGAGCCTCCGCACGAGGGGCCCGCTGGCTTGCCCGCCTCTCACATGACCCCGCCGCAGCAAGAAATCCTCCACAGGCTTCTGGAAACCTACTGCGGCCATCTCGCCGCGGACTTGGCCGCCGCCCGCATGAAAGAGATCGAAGCCGCCAACTTCGGCGCCGTCCATTTCGCTTGGCTCGGCGCCCGCCAGCCCGGCATCGGCCACGCCTACCGAATTCAGGGGCCCACGTTTCTGCTGGAACTGGTCAATATTCAGTCCGACCCCGCCGGCAACCCGGCCAACCACATCCATTCGGTGTGGCGGACGCTGCCGCAGGACTTCGCCTTGACGGAGAAGTAGCCGCGAAATGTCGATCGCGGGCGATCCCAAAGG
>JANOIK010001336.1:0-2533 GCA_031407585.1 Planctomycetota bacterium
GGTCGCCGCGACCCTTCATCCCGCGAAGCGGGTCATAGCCCCAACGTTCACGTTGGGGCGCTCGAGCCCCGGATTGAATCGGCCGAGCATATGACGCCCTATCAACCGGCATCTCGCCGAGGCCGAAATCCCCCGCTGGCAGCCCTTGCATACGCCAACGGCGTTCCATCATTCAGACCTGGGTTGGACGCGCAGCGGCCTACCCAGGGCCAGACGCAATCCACATCCGGCCGAGCGAACGACCCCCCATCAAACGGCAACCCGCCGAGGCCGCATCCCTCCGCGCTCCCCAGCCGCAACGCGGCGCCCGTCAATAGCCAGCGGGCGTAAGCCCCTGGTCAAAGTCCGACGCAATCTGCCAAGCCTCCATGGGGCGAAACATTCGGCCCCGTAAATCTCAATAGCCAGCCTCGCCCAGCGAATGGTTAAATGGAACGCGACTAGCAGCCGTGCGCGGGAACGCCCATGACCCAAACCTTCCGCCTTGCCCCAAACACCAAGTACCAAGGAATCGCGTGCACCGCGTTCTTCCTCGCCATGGTGATTGCGAGCGCAAGCCTCTTCTTCCTCGACGACCCCGTCCAGTCCGGATTCAAGGGCAAGAACGCGGCGGCGGCCATGGGCGTCATAGGCGTCCTCCTCTACGGCTCAATGCTCGTGGTCTCCCTCTATGGATGGGCCGCTTACTACGTCGAACGATTCACAGTCGACGGAACTACGTTGTCCCTCCGGACGATGATGCAGCGGCGACGGTTCGACGTGGGAGAACTGCAATCGTTGCACTGGAGACGCGGGCGCCTCGTCTTCCGCACGTCGGACTCCACAACGCGACTCGACCTCAGCGATTACAGCCGAGCCGACCGACTGCAAATCATCCGTGCCTTGCGCAAACTCGTGCCGACGCAGTCGCAGGACGGATGGCCCATGTTCTGCCACAAGGTGGCCCTGCCGCTGCGCGACAACCAGTCGTCCCTCCTACGAAGCGAGCCCAACGCAAAACGCACCACGATCACGCGAAAACGCTACGACCGCGCGCTGGCCGTCGCGCTCCCCGCATCCATCGCGCTGGCCCTCGCCCTGGGCCTGGGCATGCATCTATGGCAATTCGCCGTGCTGCCCTTCGTCCTCATCGCCTTCTGGCTCCTCCTTCGCTCATCCGTCCCGGCAGCCGGCTGCGTCGAGGCACGTTCGACGTCGCCGTCGTTCAAGCGCGGACTACTCATTGGCGGCGGAGGAGCCGCCGTGGCGATGCTCCTCATGGTCGGCCTCCAATCGCTGGGCGTCGAAGATTCGACCGCCTGCAACGCGGGACTCGTCGCGCTGCTGCCCACGTTTCCGACGATGCTTTTCTTCATTCACAAGTCGGACAAAGAGCGGCGTGCCGCCGACGAGCGGGCCGCGGAACTGGCCCCATCGGAATGGGAACGCGGCGAAAGCACGACGGCATAGATGCCGCGGTGATCATCGCTGCGCGAAAAAGGGTCGCCGCGACCCTTCACCCCGCGAAGCTGGTCATAGCCCCAGCGTTCACGCTGGGGCGCTCAAGCCCCGAATTGAATCGGCCGAGCGCATGACGCCCAATCAATCGGCAGCTCGCCGAGGCCGAACTCCGCCGCAGGTGGTCCATACATACGCCAACGGCGTCTCATCGTTCAGACCTGGGTTGGACGCGCAGCCTCCTACACTCAATTTCCCCTAGCCGTTGCGGCTACTGTCATTCTTCGCGGTCGTCCAAACATTCTCCTACCTTTTTTTTGAGCCGTACACTAGCCTCGACTCTCTACATGTACTAAAATACACACATCAAAGCGCCGCGCCCGCTCTTTGACAACTTTACCGTCACCTCCACCGCCGGACCGGCGTCGTGGACGCTGCAACTTCGCTTGCCGCGGGCCGCGGCCCCACAGTTCAACAACGATTCCAACCAAAATTACGCCAATTTTGGAACGGACATTTCACGATTCTTCGAGACAGGTCGCGCCGATCACAGGCCGACCGTGACAAAATTGGCGAATTTTGGAGCGCCTCATGCGATTCCCGCGAAGGCGTACAAAATTCCGGATCGAGAATTCCCGAGGCTCCGACGCGGTCGCCCGCCAAAGCGCGATTCCAAAATCCAGAAATCCCCGAGAACGGCGACCTTTTGGAATCGTGGCACGCCGAAGCAGCTCCAAAATGGGGGCCCGCGCCGTGGCCGGAGAAGAAATCCCCGTTTCGCGCCCTTTCGCGTATTTCGCGGGCAACTCCCCCTCAAGCCGCCGCGCCGTCCGGAAACTTGAGGTTGAACAAGCCAAACACATCGTCCCGCGACAGCCCGCGCTTCGCCGTTTGCAGGCTACCGTCTTGCAGGCTATCGTCGAACACCGCGTTGAAAAGTTCCCGCTTCTGCTCCAGCACCGTGTTGATCCGCTCCTCGATCGTGCCCGTGGCGAAGAACCGCGTGACCGTCACCGGCCCCGCGGCGCCGATGCGGTGCGCCCGATTGATCGCCTGGTCCTCGACCGCCGGGTTCCACCAGCGGTCGAACAGAAAT
>JANOIK010001337.1:0-4149 GCA_031407585.1 Planctomycetota bacterium
ACCCAGTCGCGGGCGGCGCCGTGGCACGACTCGCACGAGACGCCCGCGACGATGCGCGGACGGCCCTCCACGGCTTGCGTCGTGTAATGGCACTTCGTGCATTGATCGTTGCGCTTCACGCTGCGAAGGCCCAACTTGTCGGCGATCGCCTTCGCCTCGGGCTTGCGGTGCAGCGAATCGAACGTGGCGAAGTGCGGCGTCTGGCGCCACTTCTGCACCTCGGCCACGTGGCACTTCACACACGTGTCGACGCCCAGCACCTTCGTCGGATCGCACCGCACGAAACCGACGTCGGCCGGGCTGACGACCTCTTCGTCCGCGCCAATGCCCACCGCGGCCGTGCCAAGCAGGCCCACGACGAGCGACAGGATGGCGGCAACGACGATTCGCATGGCGGCAGGGACTTGAGGGGGCGAGGGCGCGGCGGCGTGTCCTTAAATGTAGGCCACGATGGGCGCCAGTGCGGCAGCCCTCGGAGGCTCACGCTTCGACGACCACGTCGCCCACGGGCCGGGCGATGCACGACAGGCATTCGCCATCCACCAAGGGCACGCCGGGCTGCTTGGCGTGAGCAATCCGACCGGCCGCAATCATGACGCGACATTGGCCGCAGCTGCCAGCGCGGCAACCGGATTCCAGTTGCACGCCGCTTTGCTCGGCAAGCTCCAGCAGCGATCCTTGCTCGCCGGACCATCGAGCGGACCGACCCGAGCGAGCAAACTGCACCTCGCACGGCTGAGTTGCAACGGGCGCGCTCAGGCTTCGCACGGTCTCGGGGCCGAAGGCCTCATACCGCAGGTGCTCCGACGGCACGCCCCATGCGAGCATCTCGGGCACGAGCGATTCCATCATCGCGGGCGGGCCGCACACGTAGAACCGGAAATTGCTCGAGGGGAGCGTGCGCCGCAGTCGCGCAACGTTCACATGCCCGCGGTGATCGAAGTCGCGGCCCACGAGATCACTCGGCAGCGGCCTCGAGTAGCTGACATCGATGTGCAGATTCGGCGTTTCGCCTCGCAACTCCGCCATCCGGACGCGAAACGGGTGCTCGCGACCGTTGCGAAACCCCGTGAAGAAATAGATCGAACGCGGATCGCGGCGGTGGATCAGGGCCGACGCCATGCTCATGAGCGGCGTCACCCCGATGCCGCCGCCGACGAGGACCACGGGAAGCTGGTCGGTAGGATCGAGAAAAAACTCGCCCTGCGGCGCCTCGACGTCGAGCCGCGCGCCGGGCCGAATCTCGCGATGGAAAAAATTGCTTCCGCGTCCCGGCGGCAATTCGCGGCGATTCTCAGGCGCCGACACGCGCTTCACGGTGACGCGGTAGAAGTCGTCGCGAGGCCGCTCCGACAGCGAATAGCAGCGCACGACGGGACGCGCGGGGTCGGTTCCCCGCAGGTGGAATGTAAGGTACTGGCCCGGCTCGAAGCGCGGCAGCGCCCGGCCGTCTTCCGGCAGCAGGTAAAATGAGCGGCAGTCGGTCGACTCGTCGACGACCGCCGACACGCGAAACGGCCGCGTCCCGATCCAAGCTTTGAGCGCCGGCTGGCTTGCGCGGGCCCAGTGCAACGCCGCCTGCAGTTGGTTGGCGAACTCCGCGCGGCGCTGCTCGATTTGCTCGGCCGCGCCCGTCTCGCGGCGGCGAAGCGATCGCAGGCCGACAAGCGCACGCACGCCCGCGGCGCCCACCAGCGTGGCGCCCGAGAACAGGCCAAGTGACGCGGAATCCAACATCGAGCGGCAGCCTCCGAGCGTCCGGGTACAACGGCGCCCCTATCGGCATCGGGACAATCGCCGCCCAAACTCACGCTGCTGGCGCCATGTGCCGTTTGTGCCGGTCATAGGGATCGTGAACGCGGCCGGTCCGCACCCGCAAACCTCCCGCAAGCTACCCTTGCCGAGAGCTTGATGCACCCCTTGATTTCATCGCGCGCGGCGGCCCTCTGGACGCGGCGCCGAGTCTGACGTCCCATGTGGCAAATTGCCGTCTACGACCGCGACCAGCACGAGCAGTACCGGTCGGTGCGTGCGCGATTCGCTCTGTCCAAGCTCGGCGTTGACGACGCCTGGCAGTTCAACGACGTCGACGAGATCCGGCGAAACGAATCGCCCACCGGCGCGTCCTTGCGGATGCGCGTCGAGGCGGACCACCTGCGGCTGGATTGCCGTGGCGTGACCGGGCATGTCGAACTCGAGGACGGCGGCGCGTTCTGGGCCGGCAAGGTCGTGCAGCTCGCCCTGCCCTGCCTGTTCCACATCCAAGACACGTGGTTCGAGGTGCGGGCCTGCGACGATGGCGCCGCGGCGGGACTTGAACCACTCCATCGAGGCGCGGAGAAGCATCGCGCGCCGCTTCCCACGCCGGCCGGCCCGGAAGCCGAGACCGTCGCGCGGTGGCTCACGTCGGTGGGCCAGCTCCATCGCACGGCGGCCAGCTCGCCGGAGTTTTTCGCCACGGCGGCGCGGCTGACGCTGGAAAGCACGGGCCTCGACGCGGCGATCATCATCGTGCGCTCCGGCGACGGCTGGCGCATCGCGGGCAGTCGGGTGCCGCAGCCGCAGTTTGGCATCGGCTACGACTCCGCAGCCCTGGCGCTCGTGTTCGATCATCCCGAAGTATGGCGTTGCCCGGCGCCGACGCCCGGCAGCGATGCCGCGGCTGCCGACGAGTGCCAACAATCGGTCGTCGTCGCGCCGGTGCTCGACGATGAGGGCGCCGTGGTCGCGGCGGTGTACGGCGTTCGCCACGGCCGTGGGGACAATCGCCGCCGCGGCATCCGACCGCTCGAGGCGCGGGTCGTGGAACTCATGGCCGACGCCGTTGGCCTGGGCATGGCCCGCAGGGCTCAGGAGATCGAAGCCGCGCGACAGCACGTGCTGTTGGAGCAGGCATTCGCTCCCACGGTCATCGAGCATCTGCGCCGGCGGCCCGAGGCGCTTGCCGGCTGCACACGCGAGGTGTCTCTACTGTTCGCCGACTTGCGCGGGTTCACGGCCGTCGCCGAAGGCCTGCACCCGGCCGAGGCGTACGAACTGCTCGGCGATGTGCTGGAGTGGATGACGCAGGCGGTGATGGATCACGGAGGCGTGGTGATCGACTACTACGGCGACGGCCTGAGCGCCATGTGGAACGCACCGCTGGACGTTCCCGAGCATGTCGACCTGGCTTGCCGTGCGGCCATGCACATGCTCGATACGCTGCCGGCCGTCAGCGATCGGTGGCGCGAGCGGTTGGGACGGTCGCTGGAGGTGGGCATTGGCCTGCACGCTGGCGAGGTGCAGGTCGGTAATGCGGGCACGCGGCGACGCCTGAAATACGGACCGCGCGGAAGCGCCGTGAACGTGGCCAGCAGGGTTCAGGCCTCCACGCGGCAGATTGATGTGCCGCTGCTGGCGACCGATGCCGTGCGCCGGCGCCTGTCGAGCAATTTTGTGACGCTCAAGGCGTGTACCGCCAAGCTGCCGGGGCTCGAGCAGCCGATGGAACTATTCACCGTGTTCCCCGCCACCGACGGCCACCGGCTGCAGAGCGACTTGGAGCGTTACGCGGCGGCGCTCATTTCGTTCGAGGAAGGCGACCTGGACGACGCCGAGCAGATTCTTGCCAGTCTGCTCGCCGATGGACCCGCGACGCCGGCCGCATTTCTGGCCGAGCAGGCCGCGGCGTTGCGGCAGAGCGCGCTGGGGCGGCGATCGACGGACCAGTTCGGGGTCACGACCGATTCGATTATCGAGATTCTCGCGAAGTAGCCGCGCGTTGCGTCTCGCGGTCAGCGAGTGATTTCACTCGCGACAGCGCTCGGCAGCGGCAGCCGCTCGGCTACGCCGACGGCCTCTTGCGTGGCGGGCATCCAGTTCGACGACGGGCCGGCGACAAATTGCACCCAGCAGCCCGCCGGCAACTGGGCGCGTGCGGGCTGCATGAGGAGCGGAGCCCCGCCGCTGACGGCGACGCAGCCCGGTGGGTAGTTCGCATCGTCTGGCAGATCGCCCCAGAGCGTGAAACCCTGTTGGTCGAACTCGAATCGACACGCGAGGATATCGATCGCGACCATCTCGGCGGCGTCGGCCGGCGCTGCACTTCCAACGCCGAAGAGGCCGCAAAGCAGGTGGGTGGCGGCCGCGTCGAGCAGGCCGCGGTTCACC
>JANOIK010000175.1:0-4416 GCA_031407585.1 Planctomycetota bacterium
TCAGTTCGTACGGCGAGTGCTTCGCGGCGAGTTGGAACAACTCCTCGACCTGCTCCTCGCTAAGCCGCACGGGAAGTATGCCGTTCTTGAAGCAATTGTTGTAGAAGATGTCGGCGAAGCTGGGGGCGATCACGGAGCGGAAGCCGTAGTCCTCGAGCGCCCAGGGGGCGTGCTCGCGGCTGGAGCCGCTGCCGAAGTTGCGGCGGGCCAGCAGGACGCTCGCGCCCTTGGCCGCGGGCTTGTTCAGCTCGAAGTCGGGGTTCGGCGAGCCGTCGTCTCGGCGAGCCCAGTCCCAGAACAGAAACTCGCCGAAGCCCGTGCGCTCGATGCGCTTGAGGAACTGCTTGGGGATGATCTGGTCGGTGTCGACATTGGCGCGATCCATGGCCGCGACTTTGCCGGTGAGTTTTGTGAAGGGCTTCATTGACTTGTGGATTCCTCTGTCTTGTTCTCGATCTCCGAATTGATCGAACTGTCCGTTGAATCGTCGGCGTCTTGGTTGTACTGGTCGACGGCCTGATCCAGTTTTTGAATCACTTTGTCGGCTTCGTCCTGGTCTTCCATCAGTTCGTCCGGGCGTTCAAGCAAATCCGTGGCAAAGTCCGTGACGGCCTGGGCAAGTTTCTGAAGACGTTCGAGTTCCTCATCCGTCACGGGTGCGAGGCGCCCGTCCTCTTTGCGAATGAGCCAGGCAATGTGTCTTGACCTGTCGTCGATCAGCGAAAGCGTCCCCTCACCCGTGCTTTCGGAAATGTCGAACCCTATGTCGAATGGGCTGTTTCTGTAAACTAGATGTGATCGACTCTGATTCGCTGGGCGCCAGGTCTCCTGCCACAGAGGCTGGCCATCACGCATGATGTGTGTTAAGCGGAATTCGACCTCACCAGTCGTTTCCTTCAGGCGTTCCGTCGTGCGTAGTGTCAGGCCCTCGCCCAAACTGAATTCTTCCCAGTAGGAATCAATCACCCCATTCTCATCACGATCCCACTCGTTGGTCTTGGAGGGAGTGCGCGTCTCATGCAGTACTTCAGCTCCTCGGGACTGCACCGCGATCAGCGACAAGGCGGCTATGGCCGCGACTTTGCCGGTGAGTGGGGTGAAGGGTCTCATGGTGTGTTCCGTGGAGTTGGCCCCCGGTCAGTGACCGGGGGCTAAATGAGTTAGGACCACTCGCGGACGTCGACGAAGTGGCCGGCCACCGCGGCGGCGGCGGCCATGGCGGGGCTGACCAAGTGCGTGCGGCCGCCTTTGCCTTGGCGGCCTTCGAAGTTGCGATTGCTGGTGGAGGCGCACCGCTCGCCCGGCGCCAGCTTGTCCGGGTTCATCGCCAGGCACATGCTGCAGCCGGCTTCGCGCCAGTCGAAGCCCGCGTCCTTGAACACGCGGTCGAGGCCCTCGGCTTCGGCTTGCAGCTTCACCTGGCCGCTGCCGGGGACGACCATCGCGCTCACGTGGCTCGACACCTTCTTGCCCTTGGCCACGGCGGCGGCGGCGCGGAGGTCTTCGATCCGCGCGTTGGTGCACGAGCCGATGAAGACGCGGTCGAGCTTGAGGTCGGTGATCGCTTCGCCGCCGGCGAGGCCCATGTACTCGAGCGACTGGGCGGTCGTCTTCTGGTCGGTGGGGTCGGCGAAGTCGGCCGGCCGTGGGACGCGTGCGTTCACGGCCGTCACTTGCCCGGGATTGGTGCCCCAGGTGACCTGCGGGGCGATGTCCGCCGCGGCGTATTTCAGCGACTTGTCGTACGCGGCGCCGGCGTCGGTCGGCAGCGTGCGCCACTCGGCCACGGCCTTATCCCATGCCGCGCTGCTGGGGGCGAACGGCCGGCCCTTGAGATAGGCGAACGTCGTTTCGTCCGGCGCGATCATGCCCGCGCGGGCGCCCGCTTCGATCGACATGTTGCAGATCGTCATGCGGTTTTCCATCGTCAGCCCCGCGAGGGCCGAGCCGGTGTACTCGATGCAGTACCCGGTGCCGCCGTCGGTGGTGATCTGCCCGATGAGATACAGCACGAGGTCCTTCGCCGTGACGCCGGGGCCCAGCTTGCCGTCGACGCGCAGCTCGAGCGTCTTTGGCTTGTACTGCAGCAGCGTTTGCGTGGCGAGCACGTGTTCGACCTCGCTCGTGCCGATGCCGAAGGCGAGGGCGCCGAATGCGCCGTGCGTGGACGTGTGGCTATCGCCGCAGACGATGATCATGCCGGGTTGCGTGTAGCCGAGCTCCGGACCGATGACGTGGACGATGCCCTGGCGCGGGTCGCCCATGTCATAGTGCGTGATGCCAAACTCCTTGCAGTTGTTGCGGAGCGTGTCGATCTGCTGCTTCGAGATGGGGTCGGCGATCGGCAGGCTGCGGTCGCTGGTGGGCACGTTGTGGTCGGCCGTCGCGACGGTGCGCTCCGGGCGGCGCACCTTGCGGCCAGCAAGGCGGAGGCCTTCGAACGCCTGAGCGCTGGTCACCTCGTGCACGAGCTGCAGGTCGACGTACAGAATCGACTGCCGACCCTCCTCGGCGTACACGACGTGGTTGTCCCAGATTTTCTGAAAGAGCGTTCGCGGTGCTGCGGACATAAGGCTGGAGACCGGAGGCTGGAGACTGGAGGTTTGTCGGGAGTCAGAGGCGTCGCGGGGCTCGGAAGTTCAGGGCCCCGGGGCGGCGAGGATCGGAACGCGGCAATCCCTCATTCTAGCGAGGGCCGGGGGCGTGGGAAACGCTTGCGAATTCGGCACAGTGGCACACTTCAGTGTAGCCATCTCGCTCCGCGAGATGAAACGGGCCGAGAAATCATCTCGCGGAGCGAGATGACTACATTCGTGCAGGCCGCCGCGGCCGTGGCGTTGGCACGGGCGTACGGCTATTCTGCTGGAAGCCCCGATGTGGCCTTTTCCCCTGCTGCCCCTTATTTGCTTCTTGGTGCATTGATGAAGAAATCCTCCGTTCTGCATGCCTTTCTGGTCGTGGGTCGGTGCTGGCTCGCTGCCACGCCGAGTGCAGCGCAGCAGACGTTCAACGTTCGAGACGCCGGCGCCGTCGGCGACGGCAAGGCGCTCGACACGAAGGCGCTGCAGCAATCGCTCGACGCCTGCGGCCAGGCCGGCGGCGTGGTGCTGCTGCCCGCGGGCACGTATCTCAGCGAGCCGCTCACGATTCGCACGCGCACGACGCTGCGGCTGGAGAAGGGCGCGACGCTGCTGGCGACCAGCGAGCATGAGCCGTTCGTCCGCACGGACAAGCCGGACGCCTTCCACCCATTTCTCGGCGGCAAAGACCTCGAGGACGTCGTCATCGAGGGCGAGGGCGTGATCGACGGCGCTGGGCAGTCCTGGTGGGAGGCGGCGGAAGCGGCCCGGCAGAAGCAATCGGGCTACACGCTGCCGCGGCCGAATCTCATTATTCTCACCCGCGTAAAAAACCTCACGGTGCGAGGCGTCACGATCCAGAACGCGCCGAAGTTTCACTTCGTTCCCACGGAGTGCGACGGCGTGCTGGTGGAGAACGCCACGTTCCTGGCGCCAGAGCGCGCTCCGAACACCGACGCGATCGATCCCAGCATGTGTACGAACGTGACCGTGCGAAACTGCGTGATCGACGTGGGTGACGACAACATCGCCGTGAAGAGCGGCAAGCGGGCGGACGGCCGAGAGTTCGCGGCGTTGGGATTGCTCGTCGAGAACTGCACGTTCAAGCACGGCCATGGCATGTCGATCGGCAGCGAGGTCGTGGGCGGCGTTAAGGACGTGACGGTGCGGAATTGCACGTTCGACGGCACGGAGAACGGCATCCGCATCAAGACCGATCGCAAGAAGGGCGGCACGGTCGAGAATCTGCTGTGCGAGAGCATCACGATGACGAACGTCGTGGGCGCCCTCACGATCACGATGTACTACCCGAAGATTCCCGCGACCGACGAAGCGCAGGAGGTGACCGAGACGACGCCGCATTACCGGAACATCACCATCCGGAACCTCACCGCGACGAGCACTGAAGACGCGGGGGTCATTATTGGCCTGCCGGAGAGCCCGATCGAGAACGTGCTGCTGGAGAACGTCACGATTACGTCGGAGCGTGCGGGGCTGGAGATTCGCAACGCCAAGGGCGTGACGCTGAAGAGCGTGCTCATTAAGCCGGGCAAGGGCGAGCCGGTGATCGTCAATGACGCGGAAGTGACCGGACCGTAGCGATGTTAGCAGGGCGGAGAAGCACGATTGATTTTGACCTGGGCTCCGGCGGTGTGATATAGTTGCCTTATGGCACTTGAGACATTCCAACTCGCCGCGACCGACGTTGAACTGCTCTACGAGTTTCTCGGTCGTCGGCTCGGAAATGGCGGGCGTAACCAGGCGCTCGACGCAATGTTGGCCGAGTTCGCCGAATATCGGCGCGAACTAGACCGGATGCGCGCGTCGTTGCGGGAAG
>JANOIK010000188.1:0-3182 GCA_031407585.1 Planctomycetota bacterium
GTGTCCTTCCGGCAAGAGTGCGTGAAGTGATGTGATCTCGGCCGTCATTGTCATGGGCACGGAGGACGAGCCCATGAAGCGACGGCAGGTATCAGAGGAACTGAAGGCGGCGCAGGAGCATGTTGAAAGGTGGCGCCAACGGGCGGGGGGCCGAGGATCGCGAATTCCCGAGGAGCTGTGGGGCGAGGCGATCGGGCTGGCTCGTGTAGAGGGGGTGTACGCGACGGCGAAGGCGCTGCGCTTGAACTACGAGCGGCTGAGGGAGCGTGTGACCGGCGCTGGCGGCACCGGGAAGGTGGGCGGCAAGTCCAAGCGAGAGGCCAACGTCACGGGCAGCCAGCTGGTGTCGTCGGGATTCATCGATCTGGGGATGGCACCGTTGGGAGGCGGCGGCAAGACGGTCGTCGAGCTTGAGGGCCGAGACGGCGTGCGCATGAGGATCGATGTAGGGGGTGCGACTGGGGTCGACGTTGTGGCGCTGGCGCGCGCGTTCTGGATCCGGCCATGATGCAGCTGACGCCGCAGATGCGAATTTTGGTGGCGTTGCAGGCGCCGGATTTTCGCCGGGGTATCGACGGGCTGAGCCGATTGTGCCGACAGGTGCTGGATACCGATCCGATGTCAGGAGTGGTGTTCGTCTTCCGGAATCGGCGGGGGACATCGATCAAGATCCTGGCGTACGACGGCCAGGGATTTTGGTTGTGCCAAAAACGATTGTCCGCGGGGCGGTTTCGCTATTGGCCGGGCAGCAGCGCGGCCGTCAAGCACGAGTTGTTGGCGCACGAGCTGGCCGTGCTATTGGCGGGCGGCAACCCAAACGCGACGCAGGCGGCGCCGCAGTGGCGGCCGCTGCTGCCGGCGATCGCGGCGTAGCTTTTTTTGGGCAGAAAATCGTTGACTGATTCAACGAGGAGATCCTAATAGCGAAATCTCACGCAAGTCGCGGAAACGGCCGAATTTACCGACGCCTGAGGCGATCGATAAGCTGCGCGCGGCGCTCGACGACGCGGGGCTTTCCCCCTACGAGCGCGCGGTGATCGAGAAGGTCATCGAGCAGTACACCGAGCTTGTGGGGATGCTCCAAACGCCCGGCGTGACGATGGCCGAGATTCGGGAGCGATTCGGGTCGGATGGCGAGGGCGGTGAGCATGGCTAGGAAACGGCAGCCGCCGATCGGGTTGGTCCCACGCCAGACCCTCGCGAGCATTCTTGAAAAGACGCCGCCGGTCTTGCTCCAAAGCGAGCAGAAGATCCTCTGTGATGTGGTCGACTCGTACTTCAGTCTCACCGAGCGACTACGGGAGCAAAGCGCGACGCTGGCTCGTCTACGCCGATTCATGGGCATGACCGGGAGCGAAAAGACCGCCGACGTCCTTGGTCACAGCGGCGTCGGCAGCGGCGATGCCATTGCCGGGGGCGCCAGCGCCACCGTGGACGCAGCCGATCTGACGACAGGCACGGCGCTCACGGCACCAGCCGATCCGACGTCGGCGTCGCCCGTCACAGCAAACGGGACCACCATCCCGGCGCCGGATGCGGGGAAAAAGGCCCCACTGCGGACGGGGGCGAAACCCAAGCGGAAGGGCCACGGTCGCGTGCCCGCCGCGGCCTATCCCGATGCCCAGTGCATCTCCGTTTTGCACGATGACCTCCGTCGAGGTGAGGTGTGCCCACTGTGTGGCTGCGGTCGGCTTTACGAACTTCCGACGCCGGCCCAGGTCCTGCGCATCGTCGGGCAGCCACCGCTGACGGCGATTTGTTGGCGCTGCGAACGACTGCGCTGCAGCGGCTGTGGCCACGTCTTCACCGCTCGGGCGCCCGAGGCGGCGCAGGGGCCAAAGTACGACGAGACGGCGGTCAGCATGATGGCGCTGCTCCGCTACCGCGCGGGAATGCCGGTGCATCGACTCGATCACCTTGAGCGCAATCTTGCGACGCCGGTGCCCGCCTCAACCCAATGGGACGTCGTGAACGAGCGGGTCGGTGACGTGCGGCCCGCTTTCGAGGAGCTGTGCCGGCAGGCTGCCCAGGGGCAGATCGTGCACAACGACGACAGCTACGCCCGCATCCTCGCATTCATGGGAAAGAGAAGGGCCGCGCTGCTGGCGAAGGGGGAGCTCGCCAGCCCCGAGCGAACCGGCATCTTCACCACGGCCATCGTGTCGATCTGGGATGGCAAGCCGATCGCGCTTTTCTTCACTGGTCGCAAGCACGCCGGAGAAAATCTCAGTGCGCTGCTGGGCCGGCGCGCCACCGGCCTTGCCGCCCCACTCCTGATGAGCGACGCGCTCGATCGCAACGTGCCCAAAGGCCACGCCGTCGTCGAAGCCAATTGCCTCGCGCATGGCCGCCGTCACGTGGTGGACGAGATTGCGAACTTCCCAGCCGAGTGCGAGCAGATCCTCGTGAGGGTCGGGAAAGTCTTCCACATAGACCACCTGTGCCGACGTCATGGGCTCTCGCCCGCACAGCGGCTGCAGGTGCACCAGCGCTGGAGCGGCCCCGTGATGGCGCAGCTCGAAGCGTGGATGAACGACCAGTTTGCCATGAAGCGGATCGAGCCGAATTCAGGCCTTGGTCAGGCAATGAACTACCTGCTCAAGCGCTGGGAAAAGGTTACGCGCTTCCTGCATGTGGCCGGCGCGCCAATCGACAACAACATTTGCGAGCGCGCGTTGAAGATGGCGATCCGACACCGGAACAACTCGCTCTTCTACAAGAGCCAGCACGGCGCCAACGTGGGCGACGTCTACATGACGCTCATCCATACGGCCGAGCTGCACCATGAGAATCCCTTCGACTACCTGAGCACGCTTTTGCGAAACGCCAAGGCCGTGGCGGACAATCCCGCCGACTGGCTGCCTTGGAACTACCGCAAAATCATCGAACGCTCGGCGCCCCGAGACACCGGCCGCCGAGATGCCGCCGGTCCGAGGCCACCTGCCGTCCGTCATCGGCAGCCCGGCCCCGTGCCCACCTCGGCCACCAGCGACATCGCCGCGTAGCCCCGCCACTCCTGATCATCCGCGACGGGCAAAAATACACGCTGTGGCCGCGCGGGTGTCGCACCCCCGCCCCGCCTTCGCGCTGGTTACGCACGCCTGCCGAAAGGACACCCAACAACTCGCCTCGAGAAGAGGTCGAGGATGACCGCCAGGTACAGCCAGCCCTGCTTCGTCCAA
>JANOIK010000079.1:0-1705 GCA_031407585.1 Planctomycetota bacterium
TCGCCGTCGGCCGCCACCGGCTTCCCCATCGGCAGCCTCAGCATCGGCTCCCTGTCGATGAACACCACCTCGAAGCTCGAGATCCAGTTCAACCAGGCCCTCCCGCTCGCCACGCGGCGCGATGTGCTCACCGTCGCCGGCGCCGCCCAGTTGGGCGGCAACCTCATTCTCGAAAATCTCAACTTCGCCATTCCGCCGGCCTCGGGCGACATCTACACCGTTCTCACCGCCAACTCGATCACCGGCTCGTTCGCCAATGTCGCCAACGGCGCCCGCCTCGCGACCACCGACGGCTCGGGCTCGTTCCTCGTCCGTTACGGCGCCGGCAGCCCTTTTGCGCCCAACACGATCGTGCTCCACAGCTTTCTGCCGGCATCCGCCGATTTCAACAACGACGGCACGGTCGACGGCGACGACCTGCTCGTCTGGCAACGCGGCGGCTCGCCCCACCCGAATAGCGCGCAGGACCTCGCCCTCTGGAGGTCTCGCTACGGCCTGCCGCCGATGATCGCCGTGCCGGAACCGCCGGCGGCGTCGCTGGCACTTGTGGCCGCCGTCCTCATCACGTTGCGTTGCGGCGACCGTCGCTCCGCAGATAAAATGCAATCATGCTGACTAACAGCGACGCTATCTTCAAAGCTGCCCTCGCCCTCCCCCTTCAGCTTCGCGACGACCTCGCCGCAAAGCTACTCGAAAGCGTTGTTATCGAACTTGGCCCGCCTGACGATCGCACCCCCGAAGATTGGGCGCGCATCATCATGGAGCGCTCCGACGAATTGCATCGCGACCAAAGCGATTTGATCGACGACGAGGTTGCCTTGGCGAAGATTCAAGCGATCATTGATCGCGTGGCTTCGAAGCAATAGCTTTTCCGCGCTTGATCTCGTTCGCCGTTCAGGGCGACTAATCGCAGCCGAAAGATCCGCCGACGCCCCAAGAAGATTTTTCCGTAAATCTTACTGCGAGCGCCTCGTTTTGGGCCGCGCGATCTGCTAGCCTCGGTAGATCGTGCATATACGGATAATCACTGCACCATTGCGCGCTCGCCGCATCGCTTGCGACTGAGCCGCCTTGCCCTTCTCTCACCCCACCATGCCGCATTCATTTTTTCCAAAATTCAACGAATTTTGTACGCGCTTAACGCCGCGCGAGCCGCGTTTCGCCGAGCGCCCGCAAACTCATGCCGTCCATAATTCAGAACTTTTGGAACGGCGAATCGAGTTTCCACGCGAGCATCCAATTCCTAACCCCTTCCGTCGCACGACGTTGACGCCGATGACCTCGACGCCTCCGCTTCCAAAATCCCGAAAACGCCCCGCGCCAGAGGATTTTGGAATCGGCCGGGACCCCGCGAGCTTCCAAAACCTCCCCATGCCCGACGCCGCCCGTGCGACCTACACTTTCCTACTTCCCCGCACTGGATCCCTTCAAACCGTTGAGCGCCAGCCTGGAGTTCCCCCGATGACCTGTCGCCTTGCCCTCCTCCTAGCTCTCCTCGCCGCTTGCGGCTTAGCGCGCCCCGCCTGCGCCCAAACCGACGACGCCAAGCCCGCCGACGCCGCCAAAGACTCCGACTCCAAGGACGACGCCAAAGACGATAAGAAGAAGGACGAACCCAAGCCCGTCGTCACTCATCACACCGCGACCATCGACGGCGAGGAAATCCACTACACCGCCACTGCCGGCAAGATGCTCATGACCACCG
>JANOIK010000186.1:0-1991 GCA_031407585.1 Planctomycetota bacterium
CTGCATCTCGCTTGAACGCTTCGTCATACGAACGCCGCCGCCGGCGACCATCCTCGTGCTCGTTCGCTTCCATCTCTCGGACCTCCTTCAGGGACCATTATCCGGCCCCCGCCGCTGTCCGAAAGTCGTGAGCTATCGCAGTTTGGCTTCATCACCACAAATAGCATTACGCAATCATTTAATCGGCGTGTTGTCGAAGGCATTGATGGTGACAAGCCAGGTTGCCTTGTGTTTGCTATCGCAGATCATCCGTGGGTCGATAGTGGCCTAGGAGCGGCCGTGCGCATTGCGATGACAATTGTCGACGTCGAAGAGCGCGATGGGGTGATTGGGCAAGTGATCGAAGACGAATCCAACGGTTCAGACGGAGCTTCCGGTTGCGTCGTTCACTTCGAAACAGGCCGTATCAACGCCGATCTAACCGTCGGCGCGCGCACGCATGACGTTCGTGTTTTGGAGGCAAATGAAAAGCTGTCGAGTCAAGGCGTTACTCCACTGGGCACTGGGTTCCGACTAGATCCAAGCGAACTAAAATCTCATGGCATCGATGAGAGACAGCTACCGCCAGTTGTACGACCATATTTGATTGGGAGAGATTTAGTTCAGGCGCATCAGCCAAAATTCATCATAGACTTCTTTGGGCTGAGCCAAGCGGAGTCGCAGACTAAATACCCATCTCTTTATCAACGTGTTTTGAATCACGTAAAACCGGAGCGAGATCAGAAGAAGCGGGACAGCTACCGCCACAAATGGTGGATTTTCGCAGAGCCGCGATCATCGCTCCGAGCTGCACTGAACGGTCTACGCCGTTACATTGCGACGTGTAGAACTGCCAAGCACAGACTTTTCGAATTCGTGGGCGGCGAATCGCTACCCGATGCCAAGATCGTCGCAATTGGCTTGGATGACGGCTTCTTTTTGGGGTGCCTTTCGTCACGTCACCACGTTTCATGGGCCATGGCCACCGGCGGATGGTTGGGAGTCGGAAACGACTCTAACTACAATCATAGCGACTGCTTAGGAAAGTTTCCGTTCCCCAATGCCACGCCAGCGGTAGTCGCACGAATTAGATTACTGGCGGATCAACTCGACACTCATCGCAAGCGCCAACAGGAGTTGCATCCGAAGCTCACGATGACGGGCATGTACAACGTGCTTGAGAAGCTGCGGAGCGGCGACGCGCTCGACGCGAAGGAGAAGACGATTCACGAGCAGGGGCTGGTGAGCGTGCTCAAGCAGATTCACGACGAGCTCGACGCGGCTGTCGCCGAGGCGTATGGCTGGCCGGTGGACTTGAGCGACGAGGAAATTCTGGAGCGGCTGGTGGCGCTCAATCACGAGCGGGCCGAGGAGGAGAAGCGGGGGATCATTCGCTGGCTGCGGCCGGAGTTTCAGAATCCGGCGGGGAAGACGCAGCGTGTCGTCGAAGACGACGACACTGAACGGGGGAAGGGGGAAGGCGGAAGGGGGAAGGCAACTGGGAAGCCAACTGGGAAGAAGGCCGCGAAGGGCGCTGCGAAGGTGAAAAAGGCGCCGTGGCCGAAGGAGCTTGCCGAGCAGGCGGCGGCCGTGCTGGGGGCGCTCGCGGCGATCGGCGAACCCGCGGACGTCGAGGCCGTGGCGGCTCGATTCACGCGGGCGAACAGGGAGCGCGTCGAGGAGCTCCTCGAAACGTTTGCCGCGATCGGCAAGGCGCGGGAGCTGGCCGATGGGCGGTGGGTGGCGATGTGAGGCGTCGGCTCTGCCGGTCGACTTTTCACCGCGTAGTCCACCGGCCGAGCCGGTGGCTTTTATTTGGGCGAGGTCGCGTCTGCCGCTGCAATGCTGCGCCCCTGTTTGCAAGAGAATTGCCTTGCTGGGCACGTTTAACCTGTCAGGATGCAATGCAGGTAGGCGATTGTCTTTCGGGGGGTCGTTCCGCTGAACGCACCGTCGGGCGCCGTGCCCGTGCCCGAGCCGCTGGGAAGCGTGAGCCTGGCCATTGCGGGGGC
>JANOIK010000198.1:0-3725 GCA_031407585.1 Planctomycetota bacterium
CGCCGACCGTGGCCTGCAGCACCTTGATCCGCACCTCGGGGTGCTCCAGCTTCAGGAGTTCCTTCTGGATGGCTTCGATCGAGCCGCGGACGTCGGCCCGCAGAATGACGTTGAGCGTCGCCGTTTCGCCCGCGCCTTCCAAGCGATCGAACAGGTTCTCGAGCGTGACGTGGTCGCTGGCCATGCCGCCCAGAACGGTCGCGCGCTCATCGCGCGTGCGCGTTTCGGCGATTTCGCGGGCCTGGGCAATGTCGTCCAGCACGTAGAAGTGCTGTCCCGCGGCGGGCGCCTCATCGAAGCCCCACACGTTCACCGGAATGCTCGGGCCGGCTTCGTTGAATCGCACCTTCGAGTTGAGCGTGTCGTGCATGCTCTTGACGCGGCCGAACGCCTGGCCGCACACCACGACGTCGCCGACGCGCAGCGTCCCGTTCTGCACGATGAGCTTGGCCATGACGCCGCGATCGGCCTGCTGCTGGGCTTCCAAGCAGGTGCCGAGAGCGGGCCGCGCGGGGTTCGCCTTGTAGTCGTGCAACTCGGCCACGGTGAGCAGCGTGTCGAGCAACTCTTCCATGCCCGTGCCAATCGTGGCGCTGGTTTTGACGACTTCGACGTCGCCGCCCCATTCGCTGGGAAGCAGTTCGTTGGCCGCCAGTTGCTGGTAGATGCGGTTGATGTCGATGCCGGGCAGGTCGATCTTGTTGAGCGCCACGACGATGGGCACCTCGGCCGCGCGCGCGTGGCTGATCGCCTCTTCGGTCTGCGGCATGACGCCGTCGTCGGCGGCCACCACGACCACCGCAATGTCGGTGACGTTGGCGCCGCGGGCGCGCATCTCGGTAAACGCTTCGTGGCCCGGCGTATCGACGAACGAAATGCGCTTGCCGTCTTTCTCGATTTGGTAGGCGCGAATGGGCTGCGTAATGCCGCCTCTTTCGCCGCTCACCACGTCGATGCCGATGAGTCGATCGAGCAGGGACGTCTTGCCGTGGTCGACGTGGCCGAGGAAGGTGATCACCGGCGGACGGCTCACCAGGAGCTCCTCTTCGTCAACGCGGTCGCGAATTCCGGCGAGCAACTCGTCTTCGAGGCTGGTCGCCACGGTGAAGTCGATGCTGATTCCCAGCTCGGTGGACACCAGCTCGGTCATGTCGGGATCCATCTGGGTGTTGAGCGTGCCCATCACGCCCTCGGCCATCAGGATTCGCAAGATGTCGGCGCCGGGCACGCCAGCGGCTTCCGATAGCTCACGCACAGTGCAGGGCAGCTCGATCGAAATTCGATCCTTGCGCGGCGCAGTGGTATTGGCGCCGGTGCGCTTCTGCTTGCGGGCCCCGCGCCGCGGGCCGCGCATGGGGCGATCTTCTTCGCCGCCAGCCGGGGTTGTGCGGCGACGGGCGAGTTGCCGTTCTTCGCGGCCTCCGAGCAGGGGCGCTTCTTCCTCGGCCTTGCCAGCTTTGCCGCGGCGACCGCGCACGGCCGGCTTGCCCGCTTCGGTTTCCGGGGCGGCGGCAATCTTGGCGCGCTTCACCGTCTCGAGCGCGTCCTCGTGCCGACGCAAGTGCGCGGCTAAGGGCTTGCTGCCGCTCTTGCCGGCGCGCATGGCGTCGGCTGGCAGCTTCATGTCGGGCTTGACCACCTGCTGCCCGCCCGCAGTTGTGCGGCCCGGCTTGTGGGGTTCCACGGTCGGCATCGGCGCCAGCTTGACGGCCGGGCGGGCTCGGGGCGGGGCGCCGCTGGGCTTGCCGCCGCGAGGGGTGGACTTCGGCTCGTCCATGACGGGAGGTTTGCCCATCGTGCCGCCGGGACCCATGTACTCGTCGCGACGCATGACGCGGGCGAGCGGACCTGGCGAGCGGGGCTGCTCGGGCTCGGCGTGCGTCGGCGGAGCAGGGCGGGTGGCTTGGGCGGCGATCGGCGCGGGCGGCTCGGCCTCAACGGGCGCCGCTTCGTCGGCGTCGACGACTGGATCCTCAGTCTCGGGCTCCGCCGATTCGCGAGCGGGGCGACGCGCGCCTGCCAACGGGCTCGATGGACGGGGCGCGGAGATGACCGGCATCTTGCTGCCGACCTTGGACGTTTGCGACGGGCGCTCCGGGGCGACCGGCCCCGCGGCTCCGCCCTTGGCGGCGGGCTTCCCGCCGCGGCTATTGAAGTACTCGCGGACCTTGACTTCCTCGTCATCCGTGAGGCTAGCGAGCGCGGACCCCTTACCGGTGATCCCGATTTGCGTACAGAGATCGACCAGCTCCTTGCTGTCGAGCTTGAATTCTTTCGCCAACGAATAAATGCGAACCGCCAAGTGAATCTCCCCGTATCGCCGCCTGCGAACGTCTTGAATGACGCGCCGTGCGCAAGCCAGCCAGTGGAACGCCTAACTTCATGAAACCATGGATCTGGTCCTCCAACCTCTCAAGCCTCACAGCGACGTCAGTCATGACGCCGCCCCTCCACCTGTTGATTGCTCGTCGCTGGACGGGCCTTCGGCCGTCGGCTCCGCGGGGCCTGCGCCCGCGTCTGCCTCGCTGTTTGGCGCCGCTCCGTTGGACTCGGCCGCCTCGCTTGTCGGCTCTTCGGTCGCCGACGCATCGGTCGCAGAGACGTCGCCGGCGCCCTCGGGCCGACTCGCCGCCTCGGCGGCCACAAACTCGGCCTCGATCGCTTGAATCCGATCATCCTCGCGCTTGCGGCGGCGCGCTTCTTGGGCGGCTGCCTCGGCCTCGAGCGCTCGCTCCTCGGCCTGCTCGACGATCGTGTTGACTTCGTCCTCGCTCATGTCGCCCATCGCCATCAGGGCGTCGGGCTCGATCACCGAAAGATCGTCGTAGCTCAGGAAGCCTTCTTCCACGAGCCGCTCGGCCAGTTCGACGCTCATGCCCTCAAGCTGGCTAAAACCATTGACCGCGCGGTCGATGCTCTCGGCGAGCTCTTCCTGCGTCATGATTTCGATGTCCCACCCCGAGAGCTTGCTCGCCAGGCGGACGTTCTGCCCGCGGCGGCCGATGGCCAGCGACAACTGGTCTTCGCGCACCAGCACGATGGCCCGGCCCAGCATTTTGCAGAGGATGACCTGCTCGACCTCGGCGGGCTGCAGGGCGTTGGGGATGAGCACCTCGAGGCTGTCGTCCCAGCGGACGATGTCGATCCGCTCGCCGCCGAGCTCGTCGACGATGTTCTTAATCCGGTTGCCGCGGACGCCGACGCAGGCGCCGACACAGTCGACGCGCTGATCGCTGGAGCTGACCGCGACCTTCGAGCGGTAGCCCGGCTCGCGCGCCATGGCCCGCACTTCGATCACGCCGTCGATGATCTCGGGGATCTCTTGCTCGAACAGCCGCTGGACCAACTGCGGCCGCGTGCGGCTGAGAATGACCTTCACGCGGCTGCCGCTCTTGCGAACCTCGAACACCGTGGCCCGCACGCGCTCGTTGACGTGGTGCGTCTCGCCGGGGATCTGCTCGCTGCGGGGCAGGATGGCTTCGACGTTGGTGAGTGCGACCGTGGCGGCGCCGCCTTCGTAGCGGTGGATGATCCCGCTGACCATGTCGCCGATCTGTTCGGTGTATTCGTCGAACAGAGCGTCGCGCTCCGCCTCGCGAAACTTCTGGATCATCACCTGCGTGGCCGTTTGGGCGCCGATGCGTCCGACGACTTCCTCGCTGGGAAGCTCCTCGCCGTTGTGCGTGCCGGAGACGTTGCCGTTCTGGCGGTCGATGGCGACCACG
>JANOIK010000208.1:0-5315 GCA_031407585.1 Planctomycetota bacterium
CGCGCGTGCAGGATCTCAACAGCTTGTCGGGCAAGATTCTGCGCGTCGATCCGATCACCGGACAGGGACTCTCCGACAATCCGTTTTACAACGGCGATCCCGACTCCAATCGGGCAAAGGTGTACGACACGGGGCTGCGCAACCCGTTCCGGTTCGCGTTTCAACCTGGAACGGGCACGCTGTTCGTGGGCGACGTGGGTTGGAATACGTGGGAGGAGATCAATCGCGGACGGGGCGAGAATTTTGGCTGGCCATGGTACGAAGGGGGCAGCGGATCGAGCCAGCAGACGGGCGGATACCGCGACCTGGCCGAGGCCCAGTCGTTCTACGCGTCGAATCCCGATGTGCAGGCGTCGGTGTGGGCGCGGAGCCATGCGAATGGGGCGGTGGCGATCGTGGTCGGCGACTTTTATAGCGGGACGACGTATCCGACGAGCTATCGCGGGGCGTTGTTCCTGTCGGATTTTGGCGACGACCAGCTTCGCGTGCTGCGGCTCAACGCCAACGGGTCGCTGAATTCCGTGACCGCGCTGGGGCTGAGCGTTGGCGGCGTCGTCGAGATGACGATGGGCCGCGATGGCATGATGTATTACGTCGACCTGGTGAACGGCCGCGTGGGCCGGTTGGTGTTCACGCCGTCCGCCTCCGCGGTGATGGCCGCGGCGGATGGGGGCGACTTCGATGGCAACGGCCGCGTCGACGGCGATGACCTGCTGGAGTGGCAACGTGGGTTGGGGAGCTGGCGCACCGCGGACGATCTGGTGGAATGGCGCGACGGGTTTGATGCAGGCCAGGCAGATGCGGCGCGGCAGGAGCAGTCATCGCCATCGTTCGGCGAGGAGATTGGAGATTCGCCGTTTGCGTTGTCGATGGACGAGCCCGAGGAGCAGTCCTCGGCCGTGCTCGAAGAGCCGCTGATTGATGCGGTGTACGCGAGCAGCACAGATTCAGAGAACGAAGAGACAACGCCGCTCAGCGCCGAGGCGAACTACGAAATCGAGTCTGTCAGCGATGACGAGGCGATTGATGGCGCTTGGGAATCGTGGGACGAAGAACCGTTTGCGTGGATCGAGGGCATCTAAGGCAGAAGAAATCCTTGCCGCGAATCTCGCGAATCCGCGCGAACTGGGAACGGAGAATTGGTTATGGGCGAGTTGATCCTCAAAGATGAAAGCTACGCGATCATGTGGGCGTGCTTTGAGGTTTACAAAGAATTGGGGCCGGGATTTCTTGAGGCGGTTTATCACGAAGCCCTTGAACATGAGCTGACTGATCGGGGAATTCCGCACGTCTCGAAACCGAGGTTGGCGGTCAAGTTCAAGGATCGTTTACTGACGACGCCGTATGAGGCAGATTTTCTTTGCTTCGATCAAATTACTTTAGAACTCAAAGCGGTACGTGAAATTGCCCCAAAACATGAGGCGCAGTTGATTCACTATCTGCGCACTCTCGATGTGTCACTGGGCATCCTACTCAATTTCGGACATTACCCAGACCTTCAATACAAAAGATTCGTTCGCACGGGAAAGGCACGAACGATCGGTTCCTGATTCGCGCGGATTCGCGAGATTCGCGGCAAAAAACCTTCACGTTTAGCGGCTTTTAGAGGACGTGCGGCTGCTCGAGCCTTTGCCGCTGCCGCGGCTGGAGCGGCGGTCGCCGCCGGGGCGGGGTTCGTCGATTTGCAGGTGGGAGAGGGCCGCGGCGTCGGCGTCGATGAGCTTCTCCAGCCAGCGGACCGCGAGCACGCCGAACATGCCGCCGGCGCTCACGGCAATGAGAGCACTTTGGCTTTGGGCGCCGGGGTTGAACACAGCGAGGAGCAGGATGCCGATGAACGGCACAAGCGTCGCCATGCCGAGGTGCAGGCGGTTGTAGACAGTGACGTCCTGGAGGTCGTGCTTGCGCGGCCCCGAGATGGCGCCGCTGCGGATCATCGCCGGCAAGAAGTAGCGAACGATGCCCGCGGTGATGAGGAAATACGGATACGCCGTCGCCGCGAAGCCGCACAGCGCGAGCGACAGGAAGAAGTGAACGTAGAAGGTAACGCCGACGTCGATGTCTTGATTCCATGCCACGGCGATGGGAAAGACCAGTCCCGAGACGGTCCACAGCGCGAGCACGAGATAGGAGATGAGTCGGCTGAATTGGAAGACCCTGGCGCTACCGTCGGTGCGGCGCTGCCCGACTTCGGCGCGCACGAACCGCACGGCGCGAAACGTAAGATAGCCGCCGCCGAAGATGCCGATCGCGAAGGCGACGATGTTGATCCAGACTTGGACGTCGTCGAACTCGCGGAGGAGCGCGGGGTTAGGGTCGGCGGCCATGCGATCGCGGTTGTACAGGAAATTGAAACGCGCCGTTACGAGGTTCGGCACCAATCCCGCGAGGATGCCCGCGAGCACGGGCCAGCGTAGCACCAGTTGGCCAAACTTCCCTTGGGGCGGCTCCAGTAGCTTCCAGCACCGCGGGTTGAGGCACAGCCGCAGCGCGCGGGCGAGCTCGGCGGCGTTTTGGTAGCGCTTGCTCTTGTCGGCCTCGAGCGCCTGCTGGAGCACGCGGCGCAGCGACTCGGGGCAGTCCTCGGGTAGTTGTTGGGAGAGCACCACGAAATCCGCCTGGCGTCGGGCCTCGATCATGCGCTGCAGCCGCACGAGCGAGCCGCCATCAGCGGGCACGCTTTCGTCGCGAAACGGCCGCCGACCGCAGAGCAGTTCCCACAGCAGCACGCCGAGGGCGTAGAGGTCGCTCTGCTCGCGCACCATCCGAGGCGAGCCGCCGAGCAGCGGGTGGCATGCTTCGAGTTGCTCGGGCGACATGTACGCGAGGGAGCCGCCGAACGTGTCCTCGGGGTTCTCGTCGGCGCGGCCGCCGTTGTAGCTCACGTTGAAATCAGCGAGCTTCGGCCGCGCTTCGGCCGACAGCAGCACGTTCGCCGGCTTGATGTCGCGATGCATGACGCCACGGCCGTGGGCGTAGGCGAGACCGTCGGCCAGCTCGGCGCCGATGCGGCACACGACCTCGGGCCATGAAGCGTCGGCAATCCAGTCGCGGCTCGTGGAACTCTCGGGGATCGGCGTGCCGGTGGCGGCGAGGCGCTCGTCGACGCTCGACAGCAGCAGGTCCCCGCTGGGCTTGCCGTCGTAGGCGTGCCGTGCTTTGGCGACGACATCCTGCAGCGTGCCGCCGGACACGACTTCCATGTAGAGCAGCTTTGCGGGCGGGTCGGTCGTTTGACGTTGGTCGTACACGCGCACGATGTGCGGGTGGTCGAGCTGCGCGAGCGTCTGCGGCTCGCTGCCGGCGTGGGTGGAGATCTTCAGCGCGACGAGCCGCTCCATCGACTTCTGGCGGGCGAGGAAGACGCGAGCGAAAGCGCCGCTGCCCAGGGGGGAGAGCAGTTGGAAGTCGTCGAGCGTGTCGCCGGGTTGCAGGTTGGCGAAGGGCGTCGTGCGCGGCGGCGCCGGTTGGGGCGCTTTGCCGCCTTCGACGATCGTGTCGGCGAAATACGTCGCGGTGGGCGAGCCCGACATCGCGAGGCCGCCCAAAAGTCTAAGCAGCGCATTGGCCTGCACGGGGAAACGCTCGGCGACTTCCTCGCGATACACGGGCCGCCCGGCGAGCATCCGGGCCTGCAGCTCTTCGTAAATCACGTCGACCGGCAGCTTGCCGACGGGGCCGAGCGCGGCCAGCGTCTTGGCGTACCACTCGATGGGTTGCGGGTCGCGCTGGTGCTGGCCGCGGCGTTCCATGTCGAGCTTGATCAGCTCCAGCAGCACCTGCCGAGCGGCGGCGGCATCGAGATCGGCGACGAACGCGGCCAGATCGGGAGGCGAGGCTTTGGCTTCGATCGCCGAATCCCACGCGGCGGCAAAGGCGTCGATGCGCTCGGCGATAAGCTCCCACGGCGGCTCGCCCGCAGGCGTAGATTCACCCTGGGAAGGTTCGCGTACGGAGCTAGAATGGGGGTCGCTGGGCACAGAAAATCCAGGAATTGCAAATTGGCCACTAGCCATTTGCCATTGGTCATTTCAGAAATTTGAAATGACAAATGGCCAATTTGCAATTTGTCTTGGTCCGGTTCGAGGCACGCGGAGACTTTCATGTCTGACGACTCCCATGATACGCAAATCGTGGCTCGGCTTCGATCCGGCGACGAGGCGGCTCTCGCCGAATTCGTCGAGGCGAACCGGCCGGCGCTGCTCGGTTTCTTGCACGCCCGCATCGGCGCCCATTTGGCGAAGAAGGTCGAGGCCGAGGACATTCTGCAGGACGCCTGCCTGGAGGCGATCCGCTCGCTGGACAAGGCGCCGCTGGAGAACTGGGACCCGCTGCACTGGATGTTCCAGGTGTGCGAGCGAAAAATTATCGACGCCCATCGGCGGCACTTCGAGAGCCAGAAGCGGGCCGCGTCTCGCGAGGCGTCGATTCCCGACGGCAGCGAGATGGCGGGCGGCTTGGGCAATCTGCTGGCGGCGAGCATGACGACGCCGAGCGCGGCGTTCTCCCGCGACCAGCGTCAACTCGCCATGCTGGCGGCAATCGACACGCTGCCCGAGGACCAGCGCGAGGCGCTGCGGCTGCGGTATCTCGTGGGACTGCCGTCGAAGGAGATCGCCCAGAAGCTCGGCAAGACCGACGGGGCGGTGCGGGTGATGCTGTCGCGCTCGCTGGCGAAACTGCAGGAGATGCTGGCGGAGACGGATTAGGATCTATGATTTGGGATTTATGATTTCTGATTTTCGGAAGATGGCCAGAGAAGGGCTTTTCGTCTCCAAATCATAAATCAGAAATCCTAAATCATAAATCTTAGCAATTGCGATTCTTGCACCCCCCTGGCGCTTCTCCGGCACTTACTCTTCCATGACCGGCGTGAGCGATCCTCCTTGCGTGGCGTTCGACCTCGAAAGCCTGGTGCGTGAGCATCAGGCCGACGTGTGGCGGTATCTGCGCTATTTGGGGGCCGCGGCCGATGATGCGGACGACCTGACCCAGGAAACATTTCTGGCGGTCGCCCGCACGCCGTTCGAGCTGCGGAGTCGCGGCGAGACGGCGGGCTACTTGCGCACGGCGGCGCGGAACCAGCTTTTGATGCTGCGCCGCAAGCAGGGCCGGCAGGCGACGACGGTGGAGCTAGCCGCGGCCGAGGCGGTGTGGGCGGCGGTGACGCCGGAGGGCGATTCGAGTCGGTTTCTCGAGGCGCTAGCCGCGTGTTGCGAGTCGCTCACGGGCCGGGCGCGCGAGGCGATCGAGCGGTTTTACCGGCATGGCGAAAGCCGCGAGGAGTTGGCGGCGGCGTTTGAGGTGACGGTCGA
>JANOIK010000218.1:0-2104 GCA_031407585.1 Planctomycetota bacterium
TTTGGCCCAAGCCCCAACGGGGCGACAGTGCGCGACTGTCGCCCCGTTGGGGCTCAAAACCATCCGTCGGCACGGTCCAGGGGCTTACGCCCCTGGCTATTCACTTGCGCCGCGTTGCGGCTGGTTTCGGACTGTTACTCCAACGTTCGGAATCATCCCATGCTGGCGCACGCCGCGTCAAGAATCGCCGTTTGCGCTTCCTCGCGCGTTCCGGTAAACGTCACCCCCGACGCGGCCCGATGCCCGCCGCCGCCGAACTGCTCCGCCACGGCCCTTGCATCGAACGCTCCGCGGCTCCGCAGGCTCACCTTGGTCACGTCCGGCTTCAGCTCGACGAACATGAGCGCCGCCTCGACGCCGCCGACCGCCAGCAGCATGTTGATCGCGTCCTCGGTGTCGCTCGTTTGGGCGCCCGTCTCGGCGTAGTCCTGTGCCGTGACGTACGTCCACAGCATCCTCCCGCCGCACTCGGACGTCACATGATTGAGAATCCGCCCGCGAAGCTGCAGCCGCGCGAGACTGTGCTGCTCGTACAACTGGGCGAACGTGCTCTGGGGGTTCGCCCCGGCCGCCACCAGCCGGGCGAGCGCCTCGAACGTGCGCGGCGTGACCGACGAGAACCGGAACCATCCCGTGTCGGTCGCGATCGCCGCGAACAACGGCGCCGCGATCTGGGGCGTCACTTTCACGCCCAAAAACTCGGCGAGCTCCAGGATGAGCCGGCCGGTCGCCTCGGCCGTCGAATCCTTGAACACCGCGGCCTCCATGTCGTCGCCGCTCACGTGGTGGTCGACCACGGCCCGCACGCCGGGGAACGTCCGCACGACCTCGGCCATGTCGCCCAACTGCGACCACGCGCTGGTGTCGACGACGATCAGGGCGTCGAACTCCCGCAACGAGTGCGCGAGCGCGTCGGGACTGCCGACCGCACGCACGCGCCGCTCAGCATCCATAAACGCGATGTGCTGGGGCACCGCATCGCCGTTGACGATCGCGGCCCGTTTCCCGAGCGCCTCGAGAATCTGCGCGAGCGCCACCTCGCTGCCGATGGCATCGCAATCGCCGCGCACATGGCTAGTGAGCAGAAACGAGTTGTACCGGCGAATGATCTCCGCCAGCGGTTGCCAATCGATCGTCATGAAGGCCAGTTCTTTACTACGGAAGGATTCACCACAGAGGGCACAGAGAGCACAGAGAGCACAGAGAGCACAGAGCCAGATACAAATGGAAGAAAGTTAAGGATAACAGGTTGACCACATCTCTCCGACCCTAACAGCTTTTAGGCGCCAACCCGTCATATGATGGATCGCCTGACAATCTTCCCGTTCTCTCTGTGTCCTCTGTGCCCTCTGTGGTGAATCCCCTCCTAAAGCCCCATCGCCCGCACCGCGTCCACATCCTTTCGCAACTGCACGACCAACTCCTCCACCGAGCCAAATGCCGCCACGTCGCGTAGCCGGCTCACGAACTCCACCTCCAGCGGCTGCCCATAGAGCGGCACCTCGCGGTCGAGCACGTGGACTTCGACCTTAAGAGCGTGGTCGCCGAACGTCGGATTGGGCCCGATATTGATCGCTGCCGCGAGAGCCGCGCCCTCGACCCACGCTCGCCCGGCGTACACGCCGGCCGCGGGCAGCAGCGTATCGACCGCTTCGAGATTCGCCGTCGGGAAGCCGATCTTCGCCCCGCGGCCGGCGCCGTGCGTCACCATCCCGCGAATGCGATACGGCGCCGCGAGCAGCCGCGCGGCCGTCGCCACGTCGCCGCTGGCGATCAGCCGTCGCACGCGCGAGCTCGAGACGATCTCGCCGCCCTCGACCACCGGCTCGACCACGTCGAGCGACATGCCCGCGCGCCCAGCGAGCTTTCCCAATAGCTCGACGCCGCCCTCGCGGTTGTGCCCAAAATAAAAATTCGGCCCCTCGACCACCGCCCGCGCCGCGAGCGCCCCCACGACGATCCGCTCGAAGAACTCGCCCGCGCTCAGCCGCAGCAGGGCCTCGTCCGTGGGATAGGCCACCACGCGGTCGACTCCCAGCCCCGCGAGCAGCTCGGCCTTCCGCTCGGTCCAGGTGAGCGGCGGCGGACACTCGCCGGGCCGCAG
>JANOIK010000220.1:0-2334 GCA_031407585.1 Planctomycetota bacterium
CCCTGCGTGCCGAGGTCCTCAGAGGTGCGCACCAAGCCCACGCCAAAATACGACTGCCAAATCCGGTTCACCGCCGCCCGCGCCGCCGTTGGCGAACGACGGTCGACGAGCCACCGCGCGAAATCGAGGCGATTCGGCGGGCCATCGTGACCGGTGTCCAGCGCGTGCAGGAAGCTCGAGACGCCCGGCGTTACCTCTTCAGCCGGGGAAAGGAAGCTGCCGCGATCGAGCCGCGAAGTCTTGCGGGGCGTTTTCCGTTCGCCAAGCACGAGTTGAGTCGTCCCCCGGGGATGGCTTTGCCACAGTGACTCGATCTGGCGATTTTCCTCCTCCCAGTCGGCGACGGTAGTCCGCCAGAAGTCGAACACCTTCGCAACTTGCTGCGGCGTCCGATCCTCGACCGGAATTTCGAGAATCTCGCGCACATTAACAGGCAACGGATCCGCGACGGCGCCTTTGGCGTCCGTCCACGAGAAACGGAACCGTCCGAGGTTGTTGTTCAGGTTGTAGTCGCCGTGGGCGCCGCCGTGCTTCTGGTCGAGCTGAAATGAGATGCGCACGGGGCCCGAGCCGATGAGCGGCTCGGCGAGCACGAACACAGCCTTGCGCGGCACGTTGGTGCGCACGGGGCCGATGTCGACGCCCCAGGCAGTCGTGATGTCGCCGTCGATCGCCAGTTCGATGGCGCCGAGAATGCGGCGCTTGCCGCTGCGGTCGTCGTATTCTTGCTCCAGTGGGCGTTGCGGTTGGTTCACGTCCGCGGTTGCGCACGCGAACTTGAGCTCCGTGCCCGGCTTCGACCCATCCACCGGGGCAACGAAGGCCTTGAATTCCGAGAGTGCAAAGGCGCCGTCAATCGACCGCCCGGGCCCGCCGCGAGGGAGGCTGGGATCGGTGAGCGTCTCTAAGCGAAACGCGGAGATTTGCGCTGCGTCGACTTCCGCGGAGAAAACGGTGGAGTGGATCGGCGCCGCGTAGCCGGCCGCGAGCACCGAACCGTCCTCTTGCAAGTAATGCTTCTGGCCGCCCGCGGTGTCGAGCTTCGGCCGGATGGTGCGCCACTCGGGCCCAGGCACGCGGACTGATTTCTCCCAAGCGGCCATCCGCTCAGGCCAGTCGGGGTTGTCCGATTTCATGCGCTGTTTGATGCCACGAATCACTTTACGCGTTTCGCTCCACTGGTCGCGCTCGGCCGGCGTGTAGGCGGAGATCTGAGCTTCGTCGCAGTTGTTCAGAAACGCGAACATGCGGTAGTAATCGGTGTGCGTGATCGGATCGTACTTGTGCGTGTGGCACTGGGCGCACTGGACCGTGAGACCGAGCGTCGACTTGCCGACGGCGTCCATGCGGTCGAACATCGCTTCCATGCGGAACTGCTCGGGGTCGATGCCGCCCTCTTCGTTCACCATAGAGTTGCGCAAGAATCCCGTCGCAACGCGCTGCTCCTGCGTCGGGTGCGGCAGCAAGTCGCCTGCGATCTGCTCGACCACGAACTGGTCGTAGGGCATGTCCGCGTTCAGCGCGTTGATCACCCAATCGCGATACATCCACACGCTGCGGGGTTTGTCCTTCTCAAAGCCGTCGGAGTCCGCGTAACGCGCCGCGTCGAGCCACAGCCGGCCCCAACGCTCACCGTAGTGTGGCGATGCGAGCAGGCGATCGACGGCGCGCTGGTACGCATCGTCGCGCGAGTCGATGACAAAGGCCGCGACCTGGTCCGGCGTTGGCGGCAGTCCCACGAGGTCGAGCGACAGCCGGCGGAGCAATCGGGCGCGATCGGCGGGCCGCGAAGGCGACAGGCCTTCCTTTTCCAGCCGCGCTAGCACGAAGGCGTCAATCGGATTGCGGACCCAGTCGACGTGCGAGGTCGACGGAACCTCAGGCCGCTTCGGCGCCACGAACGACCAATGAGGTTTGTACTCGGCGCCGCCCTCGATCCATTTTCGCAAGATCTCGATCTGTGCGGGCTTGAGCACCTTGCCGGAGTCGGCAGGCGGCATCCGCAAGTCGGGGTCGTTGCTGGTGATGCGAGCCCAGAACTCGCTGCCCTCGAGATCACTCGGTGCGATGACATCCTCGGCTCCGCGAACGCCGTCGGCGTCGGCCGGGAACTGGTCGAGGCGCAACTCCGCCTCGCGATGGCTGGGGTCGTTCCCATGGCACCGCAGGCAGTTCTCGGCGAGGATCGGCCGAACGTCGCGCGAGAAATCGATCGCGGGCTCGGCGGCGCCAGCCGGAGCAATCAGGCACGAGGACGCCAGGATCGCAATGATCCCCGGCGCGGCATGGCCGCGTTGTCGCATGACTCTAATCTGCCTCGACTTGCGCAGAAAA
>JANOIK010000222.1:0-2389 GCA_031407585.1 Planctomycetota bacterium
GTCCATCAACTCGACGGCAAGCCAGTCGAGCAGTTCGGGGTGCGTGGGGTAGTCGCCCTGCGTGCCGAGGTCCTCAGAGGTGCGCACCAAGCCCACGCCAAAATACGACTGCCAAATCCGGTTCACCGCCGCCCGCGCCGCGGTCGGCGAACGACGGTCGACGAGCCACCGTGCGAAATCGAGGCGATTCGGCGGGCCGTCGTGGCCGATATCCAGCGCGTGCAGGAAGCTGGGAATGCCGGGCGTCACTTCCTCGGCCGGTGACAAGAAGCTGCCGCGATCGAGCCGCGAGGTCTTGCGGGGCGTCTTTCGCTCGCCAAGCACGAGTTGCGTCGTCCCCCGGGGATGGCTTTGCCACAGCGACTCGATCTGGCGATTCTCCTCCTCCCAATCCGTGACGGTGGTTCGCCAGTAGTCGAACACCTTGGCGACTTGCTGCGGCGTCCGCTCGTCGCCAGGAATATCAAGAATCTCGCGCACATCGACGGGCAACGGATCCGCGACGGCGCCTTTGGCGTCCGTCCACGAGAAACGGAACCGTCCGAGGTTGTTGTTCAGGTTGTAATCACCGTGGGCGCCGCCGTGCTTCTGATCGAGTTGAAACGAAATCCGCACCGGGCCCGAACCGATGAGCGGCTCCGCGAGCAAGAACACCGCCTTGCGAGGTACGTTGGTGCGCACGGGCCCGATGTCGACGCCCCAAGCAGTCGTGATGTCGCCGTCGATCGCCAGTTCGATGGCGCCGAGAATGCGGCGCTTGCCGCTGCGGTCGTCGTATCCTTGGTCAAGCGGGCGTTGCGGCTGGCTCACGTCCGCGGTTGCGCACGCGAACTTGAGCTCCGTACCCGGCTTGGACCCATCCGCCGGGGCGACGAACGCCTTGAATTCTGAGAGTGCGAACGCGCCGTCGATCGATCGCCCGGGCCCGCCGCGCGGGAGGCTGGGATCGGTGAGCGTTTCCAAGCGAAACGCGGAAATCTGCGCGGCGTCGACTTCCGCGGAAAACACGGTGGCGTGGATCGGCGCCGCGTAGCCGGCGGCGAGCACGGAGCCGTCTTCTTGCAGGTAGTGCTTTTGGCCGCCCGCGGTGTCGAGCTTCGGCCGGATGGTTCGCCACTCGGGCCCCGGCACGTGCACTGACTTTTCCCAAGCCGCCATCCGCTGGGGCCAGTCGGGGTTACCCGCTCGCAGGCGCTGCTTGATGCCGCGAATCACCTTCCGCGTTTCGCTCCACTGATCCCGCTCGGCCGGCGTGTAGGCGGAAATCTGTGCTTCGTCGCAATTGTTCAGAAACGCGAACATGCGGTAGTAATCGGTGTGCGTGTTCGGGTCGTACTTGTGCGTGTGGCTTTGGGCGCACTGCTCCGTGAGCCCGAGCATCGACTTGCCGACGGCGTCCATGCGGTCGAACATCGCTTCCATGCGGAACTGCTCGGGGTCGATGCCGCCCTCTTCATTCACCATCGAGTTGCGCAAGAAACCGGTCGCGACGCGCTGCTCCTGCGTCGGATGCGGCAGCAGGTCGCCCGCGATCTGCTCGATCACAAACTGGTCGTACGGCATGTCCGCATTCAGCGCGTTGATCACCCAGTCGCGGTACATCCACACGCTGCGGGGCTTGTCTTTTTCGAAGCCATCAGAGTCGGCGTAACGCGCCGCGTCGAGCCACAGCCGGCCCCAGCGCTCGCCGTAGTGCTGCGAGGCGAGCAAGCGATCGACGGCGCGCGGATAGGCATCGTCGCGCGAGTCGGCGACGAACGCCGCAACCTCGTCCGGCGTCGGCGGCAGGCCCACGAGGTCAAGCGACAGCCGGCGGAGCAATCGAGCACGATCGGCGGGCCGCGACGGCGACAGTCCGGCTTTCTCGAGCCGCGCTAGCACGAATGCGTCGATCGGATTGCGGACCCAGTCGTCGTGCGATGTCGACGGGACCTCAGGACGCTTCGGCGCCACGAACGACCAATGAGGTTTGTACTCGGCGCCTCCAGCGATCCAATTGCGCAAGATCTCGATTTGTGCGGGCTTGAGCACCTTGCCGGAGTCGGCAGGCGGCATCCGCAAGTCGGAGTCGTCGCTGGTGATGCGAGCCCAGAACTCGCTGCCCTCAAGATCGCCAGGCGCGATGACGTCCTCGGCCCCGCGAACGCCGTCGGCGTCGGCCGGGAACTGGTCGAGGCGCAACTCCGCCTCGCGATGGCTGGGGTCGTTCCCATGGCACCGCAGGCAGTTCTCGGCGAGGATCGGCCGCACGTCGCGCGAGAAATCGATCGCGGGCTCGGCGGCGCCAGCCGGAGCAATCAGGCACGAGGACGCCAGGATCGCAATGATCCCCGGCGCGGCATGGCCGCGTTGTCGCATGACTCTAATCTGCCTCGACTTGCGCAGAAAA
>JANOIK010000267.1:0-6373 GCA_031407585.1 Planctomycetota bacterium
CGAGATCGGGCCGTACCTCTCGTACTACAATCTCGAACGCCGCCACAGTTCCCTCGGATACCTCAGCCCCATCCCATTCGAAGCCCTAAATAACGCCCCGATTTAGCGAGTTCGACTGTCCGAAAATTGCCGAGCACCTCAGGCGCCCTCCGGCTGCCAGAACTTCGTCTGCAGCTTGTTTCCCCAATATCTGGTCTCGGGCGGCGATGACGGCGTAGAAACCGCGCTTGGCCAGTTGTTTGGCTGTCTCGAATCCGATGCCGCGATTGCCACCGGTAATCAGAACGATTCGCTGAGCCGAAATTTCACTCATCCTCAATCCTCGCCATATATCGGGGGCTAAGGCGTAAGCAATGCCTTGATTGCCCGGCGTTGGTCCATTGCTCGGTAGCCTTCAGCCACGCGTTCCAGAGGCAAAACGAGGTCGAACACCTTGCCAGGATTTATCTTTTGGTTCAGCACGAGCTCGATGAGCTTCGGCAGATAGCGCCGAACCGGTGCTGGTCCGCCGTGAAGATGGACGTGGGTGTAGAACAGCTCCTCGCACTTAAGCTCAACTCCGTGCGGGACGCCTACATAAGAGACGTAACCGCCCCGCCTTGTGCAGTGGATGAGATGCGCGAAATACCAATCGTAGGTTCGCGGCGCGAACTTCCCTTTTGTCACGTCGGCTTGGAGCGATTGCAGAAAGTCCTCGACAAGCTCGCGGACGTTTCGAGACTCGACGTACTCGCGTTCGGGCTCGCTGCCTTTTTCCTTCAGCGCAGCGAGATACAACGCGCGGCCATCTTCAGTGAGCGTGTCGCCCTTGCAGAGACGCTTAGGCTTGCCGTCGATGTCGACGTACATCGCCTTGTGCGATTTCTTGTAGTAGGGCTTCTGAACGAAGTCGGGGCGGGACTTAGGCATCGTGGTTCCTCTGCTTTTAATTCGCCCCTGAGGGCGAGTTGGCGGAAGAAAACACGACGACTTCGGACAAAACCTCGGACAACGGCTTTTTGTGATTTTTGCCGTCGTCCTAAATCTTGATGCGATAAGAGTATCCGCGAGTGGGCTCGAACCACTAACCTTCGGCTTCGGAGGCCGACGCTCTATCCAATTGAGCTACGCGGACCTGCGCGCTGGGCGACTTGCCTTTAGCCTAATGGTTTCGGCGGACGCCGGAAAGGGTGCGGCGGCGCGGCCCGGCGATGGCGGTAGCTCAGCCCGGCGGCCAATCGAGCGCGCGGCCGGCAAGAAGGTGAATGTGCAGGTGGTCGACCGTTTGTCCGCCATCGGCGCCAGTGTTCACGATAATGCGGTAGCCTCTCTTGGCAACGCCCAAGTCGCGCGCCACGCGGGCGGCCGTCAGTAGCAGATGGCCCATGAGGTCGGCGTCCTCGTCCGCCGCGGCTTCGAGCGATGCGATCTCGCGCTTAGGGATTACCAGCACGTGCGTCGGGGCTTTGGGCGCGATGTCCTCGAACGCGAGGCACCGATCGTCTTCGTAGACGATCTTGGCGGGAATCTCGCGGTTAACGATGCGGGTGAAGAGCGTCGGCATAAAGACGGGCGCCTTGGTTCCTACGATTGCGTGAGATCGATCGCCTCGTCCGGCAACAGCACGGGAATGTGATCGATCACGGGGTACAGCAGGTCGCCCGCTTCGCGCACAAGCCCGCCGTCGAGGGCGCGCTCCAGCCGCTCTCCCGCGAGATTGGTCAGCGTGCCGGCGCTAATCGAACGGTTCAGTCGAGCGACAACATCGGCCGGGGCGGCGTGGAGGCGCGTGCGCGACTGCGGGCAGCGGAGGATGTCGATGAGGTGATCTGCTATCACGGCGCGATTTAGCGGTTGGAGTTGTACTGCGGTGGAATCGAGGCCGCCCGCTGGCGGCATTTCTTCCCACGATCCGTCATTCTAGCGCGGCGACCAGACGGGTGCTAGCGGCGTGGGCCGCCGGTCGCCGGTTCAAATGTCATGCCGGACAACCGGTGCAACCGATATCCCTTAGGACTGCGCGCGGCACGGACGCCGCTGCGCGTTTTCGCGGCTCAGCGCCGAGGAGTGACGATGATCGCCGCCCGACGAACAATGATTGCCGCGCTCGCCTGCGCGATGGCCGCGACCCTTCCCGCCCGAGCGGACACGACGACCTACGAGGACGTCAACGGGCTTCGCTACCAGGTGACGCGGGGCACGAGGCAAATGCCCGTCACCCAAACCACGCCGCAAACGCAAACGGTGTATCGGCAGCAAGTGCAGACCCAGACGCTGCAGCAGCAACAGCTCTACACGGTGCCGGTGACACAATATCAGCTCGTGTCGCGGCTGCATGGGAGGTGGAATCCGTTCATCACGCCGTACTGGACGCACCAGTATCAGCCGGTGACGACCTGGCAGCAGCAAACCGCGACCGTGCAAATTCCGGTGAACACGGTCGCGTGGACGCCGCAAACCCAGACGGTTCAGGTACCGACCACAACCTACCAGACGGTGCAGAACGCGGAGATCAGCCGCGTGTTGATCGGGGCGGCGCCGGGCGCCACGAGCGGGCAGATGATGGCGTCGACCAGCGGCGCGAGCCCCAGCGGCCCTTCGGCCACGATTGCGGCGCGGCCAGCGGGCAGCGCCACGACTTCAAGCGTGCCGGCAATGGCGTCGGCGCCACCGGCGTACGGTGGAACGCAGATGACAAGCGACCCGCCGCGAACGCCCAGCGTGTGGCAGCCGGCGTCGCCGGAGAATCGCTATCACTAGGCGGCGACCGGCATCTCGCCGATCAACACACTTGCGCGACTTCTATGCGCAGGAGTTGGCCGAGCCGCTTAATCTTGTGGGCGATATGGCCGACGCCGACCGCGCAGTGATGCGCCGGGCCGTGTGAGTTCCAAGTCTCGACGAACGCCCGCGCCCCGATCGGGAACCGATAGCGGCTGTTCGTATTGCCGATCTCGAGAATCGGCCCAGGCACGCTTTCCGCCTCGGCCACGAGCAGCTTGAGCTGGCCCCCGGCCGTCTCCACCACCGAGAGCAGCGTGACCGGCCCGTGCTTCACGGACATCTCGACGGAGAGCCCTCGCCCCACTTTGCCGTGATACACCTCGAGCGGCCGCACCTTCGTCTTGCCCGGGGCAATCTTGATGTGCCCCGGCCCATCGTGCCCCATGAGCACGACGTCGTCGGTCCAGTCCATCGCATAGTATTCCGTGAATGATCCGCCGACGCCGAACGCGTCCATGATCTTCATCGCCTGGGCGTTCTTCACTTCATACTCGCCGGCGACGGGCACGCCCCTCGCGGTGAGCAGCGACGTGCCCAGAATGATCGAGCTGACGGCGTCCTCGTTCTCGGCATTGCCCGTTCCCATGTAGTAGTAGGCCAGCGAGCCGAGTTGGTGCTCCCCGACGAGCCGGTCCAACGCGACGCTCGTGCGAGCGGCACGGTCGAGTTCCACAGGCGGGCAATCGGCTTGTACGTCGAACGTGCGACGGAATTCAGCTACGCGATCGGCAATTTGCGTGGGTGTCACCTCGCGCCGGAATGCAACAAGTTCGTCGACCTCGACAACCTCCATGTGCCCGCCAAACGCGGCGCAATGCTGCGTGAGATCACTGGCGATATCGAGCATCCCGCAATAGTAATGGCCCATGAGGCCGAGCCGATTGTGGTACATGACGTCGGCGACGCGGGCCGCGTCGATCCACGCGTCGATCTCCCCCCAGGCGACCGGATCGTCGTCGAGCCGACCGGTCACTTGGTGAAACTCGATCCCCGCGCGGTTGAACACATTGGCGATTTCGGGCACGGGGCAAGCCGAGCAGTTGGCGAGCCACTCGCCCGTCATCTTGGTCCGGTCGCCCAGCGCGTTGAACACCGCGTAGTCGATCGCGGCGGTCGGCGACAGGTTGAGAATGATCACCGGGACCTTCGCCCGCCGGACCGCGGGCAGCACTGTCGACGAGAGGGCGTACGTCGTGACGTACAGGACAATGAGGTCCACGTCCTCGCAGCGCAACTGGTGGCCCGCGTCAAACGCCTTCGAGGGAGAATCGACGAGGCCGATGTTCACGACCTCAACGCCGGGACGCTGCAACCGGCCCGCGACTGTCGCGAGGTAACCTTCGAGCCGCTCCTTGAGCCCAGCAAACTGCGGCCAATAGGCGTCGAGACCAATTCCAAAGAGTCCGATTCGCACACTGCGCAAGGCACAATCCGCGGAGCTTTCAACGATGAGTGCAGGACAAGCGACGAAGCAGTGCGAATTTAGTCCAAGGAACGCGCGAAGTCGAGCAAGGCGGTTCGACGGGCGATGGCAACTCCGACTGGCGGGCGTGGCGAACCTGCCGTTATGCTGGTCGTGCGCCCCCAGTGCCTCCGCGCCCGCCCGCCGACTCGATGCATGTCGTCCACCTCGCCCATTGATCCGATTGCCGCGCTGCGCCACCGCGGGTATCTGATCTTCCTCGTGGGATCGCTCGTCTCGAACATCGGCAACCAGATGCGCGTCGTCGCGGTCGGGTGGGAGGTGTTCGAGCGCACGGGCAGCAAGCTGAGCCTCGCGCTCGTGGGCCTCACGCTCGCGGTCCCGGTCATCTTGCTCGCACTGCCGGCCGGGGCGGCGGCGGATCGGTACTCCCGGCGGGTGATCATCATCATCGCTCAACTGGGGCTCGCCGCCAGCGGCCTGGGGCTCGCGTGGGCGTCGGCCGGCGAGCAGCCGTTGGAGTGGACCTACCTGTTCCTGCTGGGCACGGCGAGCTTCCGCGCGCTGGGCTGGCCCGCGTCGACGGCCATCGTGAAAGGCCTCGTGCCAGATCGCGTGTTTCCAAACGCCGCGATGTGGCGGAGCGTGGCGTTTCAGCTTGCCGCGACCGCCGGGCCGCTCGCCGGCGGCCTGCTCATCGCCCAGTACTCGCTGGCGACGGTGTATTTGATCGACGCCCTCTCGAGCTTTGTCATGGTCGGGAGCCTGTGCCTCATTCGGCCGGCGCCGCAGACCCGGGCCGTCGAACCTAACTCGTGGCGAAGCGTGGTCGACGGCATTCGATTTTTCAACCGGCACCCGGTCATTCTCGCCACGATGGTGCTCGACATGGTGGCGGTGCTGTTCGGCGGCGTCACAGCACTGCTGCCGGTGTACGCCACAGAGGTCCTGCACGTCGGGCCAACGGGGTTTGGGTGGATGCGGGCGATGCCTTCGGTCGGCGCCATCGGGATGAGTCTCATCTTGGCGACGCGGCCGCCGTTTCGTCGTGCCGGACTCGCGCTGCTCGCGGCGGTCGTCGTGTTCGGCGTGGCGACGATCGTCTTCGGCGTGTCGCGATCGTTCCCGCTGTCGCTTGCGGCGCTCTTCATCCTCGGCGCCGCCGACAACATTTCGGTGGTCATCCGCGCGACGGTCCTGCAGCTCATGACGCCCGACTCAATGCGCGGGCGCGTATCGGCCGTCAGCGTCATCTTCATCGGCACGAGCAATGAAATGGGCGAGGTTGAATCGGGCGTCGCCGCCGAGTATCTCGGCACGATCCCCGCGGTGGTCTTCGGCGGGGTGATGACGCTCGCTACAGTGGGCTGGGTGGCGCTGAGATGGCCCGCGCTCTTGCGCCTCGGCTCGCTCGACGAACTCTCCCCGCCAGAGCCAGCGGAGCCGGTATCAGAGTAGCTCAACAGACCGCATGCCCTGATGCTAACGCCGCTGGGTTGCACGTGACAATAGCCAGAGAGCGCAAACTGCGGAGACAACCACGGCGGTCCAAAAAAGACGCGGAAGAAAGTAGAGGACTGGTCCTGCCAATTCTCCGTGCTGCGCGCCAGGTACGGTCGCTAACAGGTGCTGCCAATAAAGCCAAAGCGATCCGTACAGCAACCAGGCAATAGCTGCGGGAACCAAAGGCAAAAGACGCATCTTTCTTTCCGTTCATGCGTCAAATTGAGCGGGACAACAAAGGAGAAGGCAAGCTAATTATTCGCCGCGTTGCCCTTCTTGTCGGCGTTGAGATGGCGCCGCAGGTAGGTGGCGCGTTCGATATTGCCGTCGCTCTTGTCGAGCTCCATCCCCGACAGCTTCTGTAAGTGGGCGGGCTGCGTGTGAACCAGCAGCTTGTTGACCGTGGGGATGCCGAGATCGCCAATCAGCCCCAGGTTGATGCCCATTCGCACGCTCGAAAGTAGGTGCATGGTCTCTTCGCTGCTGATCGTCTGCGCGGTGCGAAGAATGCCGAACGCCCGGCTCACGCGATCGTGGAGCGTTTCCTGGCTTTCGCGGATGAGAAAGTCGCGGGCCTGGCGCTCGTAGTCGATTAGCACGGGCACGACGTCGGCGACTTTCTTAGCGAGCTCTTCCTCGGTCTGCCCCAGCGTCACCTGGTTCGATATCTGATAGAAGTCGCCC
>JANOIK010000200.1:0-6625 GCA_031407585.1 Planctomycetota bacterium
GCCGAGACGGTGTAGTTGAGATTGCACGCGACGCGCCCGGCGAGCGTGACGGCGGCGTTGACGACCACCGCGCCGACCGAGGGCGGCAGCAGGACGCCGACGTACTTTTCGTCCGGGGCGAAGACCTCGCGCAGCAAGATGCGACGCAGGATGATCGACCGCATGAGCAACTGGCCCCCGGTGAGCGATTGGTCGCTCGAGTTGGCGATCTTCCAGCGGAAGAGCGCCTTGCGGCACTTGCGCACCATAATTCGCGGCAGCACCATGGTTCGCATTTTTCTCCCCGAGACCGCCGTGGCGCTGAGCGCCTGCACGGCGTTCCGCACTTCGTAAATGTTCTTAGGCTGGTGCAACGGCTCGCCAAACCAGATCGACACGCGGCGACCGCCCGGGCCCGGCCATTTCCAGAAAAACTTCCCGCCCGCGAAGCTGAAGATACTCCCCCACAGCTCGTCCAGGTAGACCGGAACCACGGGTGCGTCAGCGCCCTTGATGATTTTCAGCAGCCCCGGCTTGAACGGCTGGAGTTGGCCGCTCTTGGTGATGTCCCCCTCGGGGAAGATGCACACGATTTCGCCCGCGTTGAGCGCCTCGCGGGCCGCGTCGAGCGCCGAGCGCACGGCTTTGGGCCCGCGCCGCAACGGAATGGCGCCCATGATGCGGGCCAGACTGCGCGACCACCAATTGGCGAGCAGATTGTTCGTGACGATGATTCGCACCGGCCGGGCCGAAACGGCGACCAGCAGCAGGCCGTCGAGCCACGACACGTGATTGGGCGAGAGCAGCGCGGGGCCTTCCTCGGGCAGGTTGTGTTTGCCGTGGACGCGCACACGGTAGAACGTGTGCGTGACGAGCCAAGCCAGAAAGCGGAGGATCGTCTGCGGGATCAGCACCAGGATGTAGATCAACACGGGTATCGTTAGGACGCCGCAGATTAGAAAGATCTGCCGTGCCGAGAGCAACGGATGGCCGACGATTTCCTGATGGACCTCGCGCGCCAGAGTCGCCTCTTCGGTCGTCTTCTGCTCTTCAATGTAGGCCTCGACATCGAACGGCTTTTCGCCGTCGATCTTGGCCTTCATGTCTTGATAGTAGTGCTGGGCCAGCGCTACCTCCGCGGGATCGGTAAAATGCCGCGTCACATTCTCGAGCGAGCCCTCATGCACCGGCGCTCGCATCGCCGTGAAGACGCCCGCCGCCAGGAGCATGGCGCCGAACGTCAGGAGATTGCTCGCGGCTAGGACCGAGCCTCGCTTGTCCTTGGGGCTGTTGTGCTGCATGTACGAGGCGAGCGGCACGTCGAAGAGGCCGGCGGCGCACCCCAGCAATGCCAACAGCACGATCGCGGCGACGTAGCTCAGCGTCCAATCGCCGCTGGGGTTGAAGAACTCACCCCTGACCGAGAACAGCAGCAGGCAGACAACGACCAGCCCGCCGGCCCCCAGCGGCAGAATGCCCAGTTCGACTCGCCCCGCCGACCAAACGCCAGCGAGCACGCTGCCCACGCCGATGCCCACAACCAGCGCCGCCACCAGCGGAAAGACCTGCGTTTGCCTAGCCCCGCCGCTTTCGAATACGAACTGGTCGATGTTGAGGTGAGCCAACGCCCCGAGCGCCCAAAAGAATGTAATGCCCAGCGCCACGCGAAGCATGGCTGGCGTGTAGGCCAACGTCTTGAGATCCGCCCAACTTTGTTGAGCCATCTTCCAGGGGAATGTCCGCGACGGGTCTGCGGCAGGCAGACGCTTGAGCATCAGGCTCGTCATCCAACCGGCGACGGCGACGCCCAGCAGCACCAGCGCCGACCAGTGCCAATGCTGTTGCCCCTTGTCGCCCGTGTTGTCGGCCAGCCAGCTCCCCAGGAACATCCCGGCCATCGTCGAGAACACGGTCGTGAGGCCGATCAATCCGTTGGCGACTGAAATGCGCGTCTCGTCGACCATCTCGGGAATGCTGCCGAGTTTCGCCGGACCGAAGAGCGCCGCCTGCGCGCCAGCCAGCCCCAGCACGAGCATCATGAACCAGATTTCACCGACGAGAATCCCCGCGACGGCAATCGCCATGACGACGATCTCGCCAATCTTGCAGTACACGATGACCTGGCGTTTGCTGAAACGATCGGCCAGATATCCGGCGGGCGCGGAAAGCAGGATGTACGGCAGGACGAATACGCCCATGCCGAGCCCGAGCAGCAGGTTGACGTCGATCGAGGCGTAGTCCTTACCGATGCCAATGACGAGCCAACGCAGAATGTTGTCGTTCGTGGCGCCCAAGAACTGCGTGAACAGCAAACCCAAGAAGCTGGTGCTGATCAGCGAGTTTTCGCGCAGCACCGGCTCGAAGTGTTTGTTTCCGCGAGAAGGGGGGCCGTGCATCATGGAGGGCTAGCTGCTGGCACTGAAAAAGATGGGCCTGGGCACGTCTCCTACTTTAGCTCAAAAAGCCTCGCTCCGCAGGGCGAAGATGGCGTGCAGTCGGTGTCAAAACGCGACCTCGGGATGGCGACTTCGGTTCTCTTCGAAGTCGCCTTGACGGGTCCCGGCGTTTTCAGTCAACTCCCCTCGCTCCGACCGAGTGGGCAGGACGCCCGCTCACGCGAATAAAAACATCCACCGCGGCCGCCCCCAGAGCGGTCGCGAAAGGCAAGGAGGCCTTTGCGATGTCGCACGACATTTCCTTTGGCGTGGCTTTAGACGAGCTGTTCCCCGCCGCTCGTCAGGCCGGATCCGCCGGCGTCCGCGTGCAGCAATGCACGAGCGACTGGCGACAAGTGAAACCCGGCGACGCCTTCGTGGCGGTCCTTGGCGCCGACAGCGATGGCCACGACCACGTGGACAGCGCCGTGAAACGCGGCGCCGCGGCGATCATCGCCGAGCAATTGCCCGCGGCGTTCTCGATCCCCGTTTACGTGGTGGACGACAGCCGCGTGGCGTATGGCGAATTGTGCCACGCGCTCGTCGGCCATCCCTCCCGGCAGATGCGCGTCGTCGGCGTCGTCGGCGACTGCGGCAAGAGCACGGTCGTCGCGCTGCTCGAATCGATTTTCTGCAAGGCGGGCTGCGACGTCGGCGTTCTCAGCAGTCTGACAAGTTACGACGGCCAAAGCGTCGGCCTGGGCATCGGCAAGGCGCTTTCGCCCGCCGCCCTGGCGTCGCGGCTAGCCCACATGGAAGCGGCCGGGTGCACGCACGCTCTGCTGGAGATTTCCAGCGAAGCGTTGTGCCAGGAAAAGCTCGCGGGCGTGGAGCTCGACACGCTGGTCGCGACGCGCGTCGATGTATCCCACCTCGACCTGCACCACACCGCACAGAACTACCGCGACGCCCAACGGCGGGCGCTCAACTACCTGCCGGCCGAGGGACTCGTCGTCGTTGACGGCGGCGATCCCGTCGCTTGCAAGTGGCTCGCCACGCTCGACGCCGCCTCGCTGACCTACGGGATCGACGACGACGACGCTCAGATCACCGCCGACATCGTCACGCGCAATGCGTGCGAGACGGTGTTCGTGCTGGTGGCTGGCTGCGAGTCGGCCGCGGTGCGAACGACCATCGTCGGCGACGCTCATGTGTCGAACTGCCTCGCGGCGGCCGCGACGGCCCTGTCGCACGGCGTCGATTTGCAAACCATTGCCGCGGGGCTCGAGGCGGTCGATCGCCTGCCGGCACGCATGGAGCGCATCGACTGCGGACAGGACTTCGCCGTGTTCGTCGACGCGGCTCAAACGGCCCCTGCCCTGCGGTCGTCGCTTCGCACGGCTCGCCACTTGGCCGCTGGCCGGGTGATTTGCGTGCTGGGAGGCGTGCCCGCGGCGCCGGCCGAGGCCAACGTCGTGCGGAGCATCGTCGAGCGGATGGCCGACCTGACCATCGTGACCGACGCGGTTCAGACCAACTCGAACTGGCCGACGCCCGCGGCCGACGCGACTGATTTCCAAGTGGCCAACGACCGCGGCGAAGCCATCGCCTGGGCCGTGGCCGTGGCCGAGGCCGGCGACGTCGTGGTGATCGCCGGCAGCCGGGGCCCGACCGAGTGCGGCTTCGGCGTGGCCGAGGTGACCGACGCCGACGCGGCCCGCGAGATGCTTTACACGCGTGTTCAGCCGGAATTCCGCCTGGTGGGATAACGCCCCGGAAACCCCGCCGCGGTTCGCCGCGGCGCCGACGAAACACTGCGATTCGGCGCCAAAGACTGACCTAAACTTCATAGAGACGACCCCGCGTAAGCGCCGGTAAAGAGAGAAGACACTGTCATGTTGCTCGATACTTCCACATCCCTGACTCCCGGTACGTTTGCCGTCGGCCCGACGCCTGCGACGACGCCGACGGTGCTTCGTGTTCCCGGCGCCACGCTGCTGGTCTCGAGTCAAGCCAATCTGGCCGCGACTGAAGCGGGCATGAAATCGCTGCGTGGACTCCGAACTTCCGGGCGCCGCGTGGTGTGGTGGAACACGAGCGAGATGTCACGGACTGCGGGCGTCGACTTGTGCCAATGGGGTCGCCGAATCGTCGAAGAAGCGGGCGCCTCGCTGGTCGTCGTCTGCGGCGTCGGCGGGCGTGAAGTCGCCGTCGGAGCACGCGACGCGGGCCTGCCCCTCGGCCGCGTCGTGGTCTGCCGCGACGAAGCGACGGCTCGTAACGTGCTCGGCGATTCGATCGCCTCGGGCGACACGGTGCTTGCCCTCGGCGCTGGCATGGAAGGCTGCCAACGGCTTTGCGATCGCCTGGAATCGAGATTTGCCCGGCAACTGGCCGCGGCCCGCTGAGAGTTCACGGAAGAATCACTCGTCTGAATCGTATCCCTACACAATTCACAACGTATTTGTCAGATTTCATCGTTGGCTGACATCGATTGCGGGGTCGTATGTCAGCCGCCCCCCCTGGGGTTGGAGCACTACGGCGCGCTGTGGGCGGCTTCTGGGTCAGCTGCTCGCGTGCGTCGCTTCACGATGAAATCTACGTCTGAGCGTCGGGGTGGCGCGAAAGCGTCGCCCCGGCGTCTCAGCGGAATCAACGGCTGAACCGCGGAAGCGAGCGTCTTCCGCGATCCGCCCTCCCCCTCTGCTGCACGCCATGGCCACTCCTCACGTCTTGTTTGCCGGCGGCGGGTCGGCCAGCCACTTGCACCCTGGCCTCGCGGTCGCCGACCATCTGCGGCGACAAATGCCGGGAGCGTCGATCACCTTCGCCGGGTCGGGCGCCGCCCGCGAGCGGCACACGGTGAAGCTTGCCGGGCATCACTACACGATGATTCCCGCGCACCCGATGCCCCGCAATCCGCTGCAGGCGCTGCGGTTTGTCACCGACAATGTCGCGGGCTACTGCGCCGCTCGTTGGATGCTCCGCGAGCAGCGCGTGTCGCTGGTGGTCGGCTTGGGCGGTTCGACCAGCGTCGCGGTTGTCCGCGCGGCCGTCGCTCGCGGAATTCCCGTGGTGCTGCTCGAGCAAAACGCCGTGCCCGGTCGCACGACGCGCTGGCTCTCTCGCGCCGCGGCCATGGTGTGCGCCGCGTTCGAGGAGGTTCGGCCCCACCTACACGTGCAGGCGCCGGTCACCGTAACGGGAAATCCCTCGCGGTCGGCGTTCGAGGAACTCTATTTCAAGGTCCACGGCCGGCAGGTGAGCGGCATGCGGGCCAACGCACTCGCGCCGGCGTCGCCCGCGCCGGCGACGATCCCATTCAGCAGCGGCGCCGGGCCACGACGCCAGCGCCGGCTCGTGATCCTCGGCGGCTCCGGCGGAGCGCGGTCGCTCAACGAACAGATTCCCGCAGCCCTCAAAAAACTTGGCGATGCGCTCTCAGGTTGGCAGATCGTCCACCAAACAGGCGACGGCCAGCTTCAAGAAACCGAGGCCCGTTACACGCAGGTCGGCATCAAGGCGCTCACGGTGACGCACATCGACGAAATCGCGTCGGTGCTTTTTGCGAGCGATCTGGCCGTATGCCGTTCGGGCGGCACGATGCTGGCCGAGCTGGCGTTGTCCTGCACGCCGGCGATTCTGGTCCCTTATCCGCGAGCGACCGACGAGCACCAACTCGAAAACGCGAGGGTTTACGCTGCGGCGGGCGCCTGCCGCATGATTGATGAGACGCAACAGGCCGGCTCCCTCGATGCGGCGCTCGCGCGCGACCTGCTCGCGATGATCTCCGACGACCGTCTGCGGGCCGACATGGCGGCGAACATTCAGAAGCTCGCCCGGCCGAACGCCGCGGCGGAAGTTGCGGGGGCCATCGCCCAGCAACTCTGCGGCGGGATGAGCTCGCTGATGGCAGCCTAAGCGAGAAGTCCATGCCTTGCGTCCGCCCATCCAAACTATGGCGCCTTGGGCCCGTTTGCATGGCATACGCTCTTATCTTGCCCGGATGCAAGTCGCCGCCGTGGGCGAATGACCAAGAACGAGCCACGGCCTACGAGCAAGACCAGGAAGACAACGGTCACGCATTATGGCGAGAAGCCACAGGCGGACTCTGGGATGGCGATCCCGAGACGAGCGGCTTTGAGGATGAAGAGTAGGGACCGCGACGCTAAAGCAATTCGCGCGTCAGTTACCTACGCTTAGCCCCATCGGGCCTCCGGTCAATCTCTCTCATCGGCGTGCCCGTCCAGCACTTCCGCCCGGTACCCGCC
>JANOIK010000201.1:0-2470 GCA_031407585.1 Planctomycetota bacterium
CGTGCTACCCCGATGCGCGGCAAGCTGGGCGAATGGCAGAAGCCTTGTCGCGGCGCGGCGTGTGGGGAAATTCCGCGTTAACGAATTCTTTGCGGGAGTTCGCTTGGAATTCGACGCCCGCGGTCGGTATGATGGGGCCTGCATTGGTAACGGCTGGGGCGGCGGTGGCGGTCGACAGACCACGGCCACTCACACTCGTGCGGCGGGAAGAGAGGATTGGCGGCAGGCATGCTCGGCGCTAAGTGCTAGTGCCTCGACGGTTTGCAGGTTTTGTTACGATTCGGCGCCGCGCGGGCGGCACGCATTTTGCACCCACAGACTGGCTCGGGAACGCCTGAACTCAGGAGACCGCTTTTCTGCGATCGGCCGTACCGGCATGCCGGCGGAACGATCGGACACACTCGACCCGCACCTCACCCGCAGAATGGAGTTCTCACGATGTACGCGCCCAGCAAGACCGATCTCCGCGCGATTGCTCAGGCCTCGCAGGTCGAGCACCAGATTCTCGACCATGTGAAGCAGGCCCTGCGCATCACGCTCGAGTGGAAGGCGCCGACCGTGAGCATGCCGCGCAAGATGTCGAGCGTGCAGTTCACGGTGAAGTCGTTCGCCCGCCACCTGCGGCGCATGATGGATCTCGAAGAGCGCGACGGGTACCTGACCGTCGTCGTCGAGGAGAAGCCGAACTTGGACACGCGCATCAAGCGTCTGCAGCGAGACCACCGCGACTTCCGCAAGCTGCTCGAGGAAATGGAGCCTGCGATCGCGTCGCTCACGGCGTTGCCGGAGGCCCAATTCGACGACGTGTGCTCGCAGATTTCGGAGCTGCTCGATCGGGTCGATCAACACGATCTGGCCGAGATCGAGTTGCTGCAAGACACCTTGCTGCACGATGAAGGCGGCGAGGGCGGCTGAGCGCGGGCGGTCGACGCCGGCTGAACAGTCCGGTGGTTTTCGGCCGCGACAAGGCGTTTTCACGTGCCTGGCCCTCGCCTGTCGGCGGGCGCTAAGTAGAATTGGGCAATCGGCGCCGCTCCTTTGGCCGCCGTCACCAAAGTCGCCTGCACCGCGCTTCCATGCCCGATCCTTCTGGTCCGCCCGACGATCTCACCAACCTGTTCTCCGCCTGGTCTTTTGAGCCGGGTCGGCCGGTGGTCCGCAAAATCTCCGCCGCCGACGGTCGCGATGTGCTGCAAATGCGCGTCGATATGGGCGTGCTGCAGCTCGAAGTCACGGGCCGGCCCGACGGCTCGCGGCCGCAGGGGTTCCCGACGTACTACGACTACCTCGTGGCGGCGGCGTTCGACGAGGGGCCAGGCTTCGAGCTGACTGAGGAGCGGCGCGTTGAGATCGACCGCGAGTTCTACCAGTTCTACCACCGGCGGATCTGCTGGCTGGCCCTGCAGGACTACCCCGCGGCGGCGACCGACGCCGAGCACACACTGCGGCTCATGGACTTCACCAGCGCCAACGCAGCCGACCGGCAGTGGGCGGTGATGCACGAGCAGTACCGGCCGTTCGTCATGTTCCACCAGGTGCAGTCGCAGGCGCTCACGAAGCTGCAGGCGAGCGACCCGGCCGGGGCGGTCACGGTGATCGACGGCGGGCTGACCGCGATGGCGAAGCTGTTCGCGCAGCACGACGCGGAGGAGCACTTCGACGACGACCTGTTCGTGCAGAAGCTGCGCGAGATGCAGGCGTCGATCAAGTCGCAGTTCGCGCTGGGCCCGTCGCTGGCCGAGCAACTCGCGGAGGCGGTGGCGGGCGAGCAGTACGAACTCGCGGCGAAACTGCGGGACAAACTGGCCCGCGGGCCGGGTGGCGCGTAGGAAGCGGATTAACCACCAAGGCACGAAGACACCAAGGGGAGAAGATTTCTTACCGCGAATCACGCGAATCTTCGCGAATGAAGGCTTAGGCAAGGGAAACCGTACTTCCTGATTCGCGATTATTCGCGTGATTCGCGGTTCACAACTCTTCTGTATTTGTATTCTTGGTGTCTTCGTGCCCTTGGTGGTTAGCTCCCTCTGCCGTTTCTTTCAAGAAGTTCTGCAAGTCGTACATCGCTTGCGTGAACATGACGGCACGGGCGGAATGCTCGTAACTCGTTGCGCAGCCGGCGCATTGGGCATTTTGGCGGTGCTAGCTGAACTTCTGGCACAGGCTGTGCGTCTCATGTTCAGACGTGTCAAACGTTTGCCGCCGCAGGGGTAGCGGCCGTCTCATCTGCCAACAAACGGAGTGTGTCATGTTGGTTCTCACACGGAAGCAAGGCGAGAAGATTCGAATCGGCGACGACGTCGTCATCACCGTGGTTCGCACCAAGGGCAAAGCGGTGCGGCTGGGCATCCAGGCGCCGGCCCACGTGCCCGTGCTGCGCGGCGAGATCGCGGCCGCGATCGCCGGCGAGAGCCACCGCAGCGCCCACGCGGCGAGCGATGAGACCGACGGCGACGGCGGCGAGGCCGAA
>JANOIK010000370.1:0-4429 GCA_031407585.1 Planctomycetota bacterium
GATCTGCCGCGCGAGGCGGTGCCGCACGTATTCGGCCAGCAGGATGGGGTCCTTGGTTCGTTGGGCCCAGTCGCCGAGCGTTTCCATGATCACCCCGAGCTGCCGCACGGGGATTTGCTCACGCAGCAGCAGGTGCAACACGGCCTGCACTTCGGCGAGCGACATGACGCTGGGGATCAGCTCGGCGACGACCGTGGGGTGCGTCGCCTTGAGCTCGTCGACCAGGTGCTTCATCGCGTCGCGGGTGAGGATTTCGTCGGCGTGGCGGCGGCACACTTCGGTCATGTGCGTCGCGATCACGGCGCCCGGCTCGACCACCGTGTAGCCGAACATCTCGGCGTCGTCCTTGCGCGCCGGGGTAATCCACTTGGCCTCGGCGCCGAACGCGGGGTCTCGCGTCGCGATGCCTTCGACCTTGCCGGTGGTCATGCCCGAGTCGATCGCCAGCAGCAGCGCGGGCTCGACGCGGTCCTGAGCGACCGACATGTCGGCGATCTTGATTCGGTACTCGTGCGGCTCCAGCCGCATGTTGTCGCGGATGCGGACCTTCGGCATGATGATGCCGATCTCGGCGGCGACGCTTTGGCGCACGCGCTGGATGCGTTCCAGCAGGTCGCCGCCGCGCTTGGGGTCCGCCAGGCGGATGAGACCTACGCCGACTTCGATCTCCATGGGGTCGATCGTGAGATAATCTTCGATCCGCTCCTCGATGGGCGGCTTCGCGGCGGCCTCGGTCTTAGCGGCGACGCGGCCGCGGGCTTCGTTCTGCGTGAGCATGCGCGACATGCCGAAGCACGCGGCGCCGAGCATGAGCAGCGGCGTGCGCGGCAGGTCGGTCATGACCAGCACGGCAAGGAAGCCGCCGGTGACGGCCAGCGCCTGCGGCCGCGAGAACAGTTGCGTGATGAACTGCTGCGGCAGGTTGGTCTTCTGCGTGCTGCGGGTGGTGAGCAAACCGGCGGCCAGCGAGATGAGGAACGCGGGCACTTGGCTCACCAGGCCGTCGCCGATGGTGAGCCGCGTGAAGATGCTGGCGGCCTCGGCGATCGGCATGTCGTATTCCATGACGCCGATGATGAGCCCGCCCACGATGTTGATGATCGTGATGACGATGCCAGCGATGGCGTCGCCGCGGACGAACTTGCTGGCGCCGTCCATGGCGCCGTAAAAGTCGGCCTGCTGGGTGATTTCCTCGCGGCGCTGCTGGGCTTCCTTCTCGTTGATGATGCCGGCGTTCAGATCGGCGTCGATCGCCATCTGCTTGCCGGGCATGCCGTCCAAGGCAAAGCGGGCGGCGACTTCGCTGATGCGCGTGGCGCCCTTGGTGATCACGACGAACTGGATCACGATGATGATCACGAAGATCACCAGGCCGACGACGATCTTGCCGTCGCCGGCGACGAAGTCGGCGAACGCGGTGATGACGCCGCCGGCGGCGGCCATCTTGTCCTTGCCGCCGTGCGTGAGAATGAGCCGCGTCGTGGCGACGTTCAGCACCAGGCGTGCTAGCGTGGTGGCCAGCAGCACGGTGGGAAAGATGCTGAAGTCCAGCGGCATGCGCACGTAGATCGTGGTCAACAGAATGATGACCGACAGCGCGATATTCGCGCTGAGCAGCACATCGAGCAGCGCCGGCGGCATCGGGACCAGGATCACCAGCACGCTGGCGATGATCGCCAGGGGCAGAATGAGATCCGAGCCCCGACGGAGCCAGGCCGCCAGGGGTGAAGCAAGGGAATCCGAAGCCATCCATGGCCTCCGACAATTTCGCGATCGCGCGACGCATCCATTGCGTCAGAAGAGGGGCGGGAATGTAGGAGTGCCGTCGTGGGCCGTCCAGAGCGCCGCAATTTTATAAAGCCGGCGATGGTATCGCCGGTCCGCGTTCCGCACGATCCGCGGCGATGCCATCGCCGGCTTTATGCGCCCCTTGCGGGGGCGCCGCCGTGGCGCGATACTCGTGCGTTGCGCGGGTGCGCCATTGCAAGCACAGTCTGGTTAAAGAGGGGGATTGGGGTCATGCGACGGGCAAAAATCACCATCGTCGGCGCCGGCAACGTCGGCGCGACCACCGCGCATTGGTGCGCGGCCGCGGAACTCGGCGACATCGTGCTGGTCGATATCCCGGCCACCGAGGACATGCCCAAGGGCAAGGCGCTCGACCTTATGCAGTCGTCGCCCGTCGTGGGCTTCGACTCGAAGGTCGTCGGCACGACCGGTTACGCCGAGACCGCTGATAGCGACGTCGTCGTCATCACCGCTGGCATTCCGCGCAAGCCGGGCATGAGCCGCGACGACCTGCTGTCGACCAACGCGAAGATCATGACGGCGGTGTGCAACGAGGTGAAAGCCACGAGCCCCGACGCGGTCGTGATCGTGGTGAGCAACCCGCTCGACGCGATGGTGCAGCGAGCCCTGCAGGTCACGGGCTTCAAGCCGAACAAGGTTATTGGCCAGGCGGGCGTGCTCGACACGGCCCGCTATCGCACGTTCATCGCCTTGGAGCTGGGCGTGAGCGTCGAGGACGTTTCGGCCCTGCTCATGGGCGGACACGGCGACACGATGGTGCCGCTAGCAAGCTGCACGAGCGTCGGCGGCATTCCCGTGACGCAGCTTATCAAGCCGGAGCGGCTCGCGCAGATCATCGACCGCACCGCGAAGGGCGGCGCCGAGATCGTCAATCTGCTCAAGACGGGCAGCGCGTACTATGCTCCCGCGGCCGCGACCACGCAGATGGTCGAGGCGATCGTGCGCGACAAGAAGCGGCTCATCCCCTGCGCGGCGTACTGCGACAAGGAGTACGGCGTCGGCGGATTCTACGTCGGCGTGCCGGTGGTGCTCGGCACGAACGGCGTCGAGCGCATCATCGAGCTGCAGCTCACCGACACGGAAAAAGTCGCGTTCACCAAGAGCGTCGACGCCGTGAAAGAGCTGGTCGGCGCGATGGCGAAGTTGGTCTGACGCGCGCCGCAGGAATGTGCGGCGTGAACTCAAGGCGGGAATTTGCGCAAAACTTGGCCCCGCGGTTTGCGCGGATGCGATCGCGTCTGTCAATGCGGCATTTCCTGCCTGTTGCATGAATTCCACGAGGCGTGCTGTGGCAATTTGGCGTGCTAGCGGCGGGCGCCTGTCCGGCGAGATTGACACTGGCGCGCCCGTGGTTTACAAACCGAAACGTGCCAAGCGCCGCGTGCGCGCCATGAGTGACGCGCAGCACCGGACGCCGCGGCGAGACGACGAGCGTTTCACCGCACGACGCTTGGCGCACCTGACCACTGACTAACGACGTCACGATCATCGCCGCTTCCATTCGTTGACGACCTGCCGCTGGCGCCTCGCGCCGTTTGACGATCGTTCCCCTTGACCCCGAAGACCCTTCGACATGAATCGCATTGCACCTCCGTCTGTGCCTTTCGCGACGCATTCCTCTCCGTTCAAGAGCTTCGATCACGCGGCCGACGCCGCGAATACTTTTAACGCATTCGCCAACACGGCAACCCGCCGCCCGCGGCCGATCCGCAAGGCGGCGCCCGGCATCGCGTTGTTCGCCCCGGTTCACTACGAGCGGCGCTACGCTTATCCCCTGCTCATCTGGCTGCACGGCGACGGCAGCAGCGAGCGCGAGCTGCGGCAGCTCATGCCGAATGTGAGCGTGAGAAACTACGTGGGCGCCGCGGCCCGCGGCGTCGTGCGGCGTGCTAGCGGCGAGCGCGAAGGAAATGCCGGATTCGCCTGGCCGCAAACCGACGACGGCGTCGATGCCGCGGTCGAGAGCGTGTCGGAGTGCATCGAGCACGCCCAGCGGCGATTCAACATTCACCCGCGGCGAATTTTCCTCGCGGGCCAGGGCGCCGGCGGCACGATGGCGCTACGGCTGGCGTTGCAGTTTTCGTTGCCGCTGGCCGGCGCCATGTCGCTGGGCGGAGCGCTGCCGCGGGGCAATTGTCCGCTGTCGCGCGTCAACCAGGTACGCACGCTGCCGCTGATGCTCATGTGCTGTCGCGAGAGCCAGGCGTATCCGCCGCGCGAAGTCGCGGCCGACCTGCGGCTGCTGCATGCGGCCGGCTGCCAGCTCGCGATTCGCGAGTATCTGTGCGGCGACGAGTGGTTTACGGATATGTTTGAGGACATGGATAAGTGGATGATGGAGAAGGTATGCGGCACGCCTTCGGCGGCGGCTGTGGTGTAAGCCGCGAGCACGATCTCCAATTCGCTAGCTAACCCTTGGTGCGAGCCGAGGGTTTTTTGTTGCGCAGCCATGTTCAAATTCCTCCGTTCCCCTCCCCTCGAGGGGGAGGGGTTAGGGGAGGGGTGATGTAGCGGGTACACGCTTGGCGTTTTTTCGGCATCGCGTGTACCAGCTTCGTCCCCCCTCCCCAGCCCTCCCCAATGCCGTTCGGCACGGGTCTTGATCGGCGTCATGTGTCGT
>JANOIK010000378.1:0-2591 GCA_031407585.1 Planctomycetota bacterium
ACCGCCTGGAGCTGCTCTACCGCGCCGCCGCCAAAAAGGTGCCAGGAACCTTTTTGGCCCCCAAGTATGTGTATCTCGATATGGAGGAGTACCGCGATAAGGCGATCACCGCCGCGGCGTTCATGCAAACGCTGGATCGGCCTGGTCTGGAGCAAGTCCGCGCCGGCATCGCGCTGCAGGCGTACATCCCCGATTCGTTCGCCGCGCAGCAGCGTCTCACCGAGTGGGCCCGCCGCCGCGTGGCGTCCGGCGGCGCCCCGATCACCATTCGTCTGGTCAAAGGCGCCAACATGGAGATGGAGCGCGTCGATGCCAGCTTGCGCGGCTGGCCGCTCGCCACGTTTGCCGACAAACGCGACACCGACGCCAACTACCATCGCATGCTCCAGTTCGGCATGCAGAGCGAGAACCTCGCGGCCGCGCATCTGGGCGTCGCCTCGCACAACCTCTTCACGCTCGGCTACGGCCTGACGCTCGCCACGAGCGTCGGCGGGCTCGACCGCGTGCAATTCGAAATGCTCGAAGGCATGGCCAACCACCAGCGCCGCGCGCTCCAAGCAATCCTTCCGGCTTCCTCCCCCTCCGAGGGGAGGGCTGGGGAGGGGTGTGGATCCCTGCTCCTCTACGCCCCCGCGTGTCGCCAAGAGGATTTCATCAATGCCATCGGCTACCTCGTACGCCGGCTCGACGAAAACACAGGCCCCGATAACTTCCTCCGCCACGCCTTCAACCTCGAAGTCGACGGCCCCGAGTGGCAACGTCTCGAACAAGGCTTCCTCGAAAGCTTCGCCCGCATCGAAACGCTCAGCGCCGAACCCCGCCGCACGCAAGACAGGAGTCAGGAGTCAGGAGTCAGAAATCAGGAGCGAGCCCCCCTCTTAATTCCTCCGGCCCCCTCCCCCTGGAGGGGAGGGCTGGGGAGGGGGGACGAAGCGGATACACGCTCCGCCGTTCCCACCTTCCGCAACGAACCCGACACCGACTGGTCCCTCCCCCAGAACGGCGCCTGGGCCGCCGAAATCCTAAATCGCTGGCGCCCACGCCACAGCACCCACGCCCCCGAAATCCCTCTCCTAGTCCCCGGCGAGGTCGCCGCGGCGACCGGGCGCGCAACGCACAACTCCCAAGACCCCTCGCGCCCGAACACAACCATCGCCACTTACCACCAAGCCACCTCCGACGACGTCTACCGCGCCGTCGCCACCGCCGCCGCGGACCCCGCCGGCTGGCGTCGCCGTCCCCCACACGAGCGCACCGCCGCGCTCCACCGCGTCGCCGACGAGCTCGCCGAGCGCCGCGGCGATCTGATGGGCGCGATGCTCGTCGAAGGCGGCAAGCTGCTCACCGAAAGCGACCCCGAAGTCTCCGAAGCGATCGACTTCTGCCGCTTCTACGCGAACGCCGCCGAGGAACTGTACGCGAGCCCCGGCCTTGCGGCCGGGGCTAGAGGGGTTGTTGTGATTGTCTCCCCCTGGAACTTCCCGCTGGCCATCCCCTGCGGCGGCGTCGCGGCCGCACTCGCAGCGGGCAACACCGTCATCCTCAAGCCCGCCTCCGACACGGTGCTCATCGCGTATGAACTGTGCCGCGCATTCTGGGACGCCGGCGTCCCGCGCACCGCGTTTCAATTCCTCCCCTGCAGCGGCGCTCGCGAAGGCCAAGAGCTCGTCGCCCACGACGCCGTCGACGCGGTCATACTCACCGGCGGCACCGACACGGCCCGCGCGATGCTCGCCCGCAATCCCACCCTCCATCTGCTTGCCGAAACAGGCGGCAAGAACGCCACGATCGTCACCGCGCTCGCCGACCGCGACCTCGCGATCAAAAACGTCCTCCACTCGGCCTTCAGCCACAGCGGCCAAAAGTGCTCGGCCACGTCGCTGCTCATCCTCGAGGACGAGGTCTACCACGACGCGAAGTTCCGCGACACGCTGCGAGACGCCGTCGAAAGCCTCACCGTCGGCTCGGCCTGGGAGCTGCCCACAAAAATCGGCCCGCTCATCCGCCCGCCGAGCGGCGTGCTCGAGCGCGGGCTCAAGGAGCTGGAGCCCGGCGAATCGTGGGCCGTCATGCCGCGCCTGCACGTCGAAGACAACCCGCACCTCGTCAGCCCGGGAGTGAAGTGGGGCGTCCAGCCCCAAAGCTTCACGCACCTCACCGAGCTCTTCGGCCCGGTCCTCGGCGTCATGCGCGCCCGCGACCTGCACGAAGCGATCGACCTCGTGAACGCCACCGGCTACGGCCTCACGTCCGGCCTCGAAAGTCTCGACGACCGCGAGCAAGAAATCTGGCAGCGCGAAATCCGCGCCGGCAACCTCTACATCAACCGCCCCACCACGGGGGCCATCGTCCTCCGCCAACCCTTCGGCGGCATGGGAAAAAGCGCCTTCGGCCCCGGCATCAAAGCCGGCGGCCCCAACTATGTGGCAGCGCTGATGCGGTTTGAAGACAGGAGTCAGGAGTCAGGATTCAGGGATCAGAAGTCCGAAGTCAAATTGCAGGAGCGAGCCGGGTCGTCCTCGACCCCGGCGAGCGATGAATTGAATTCTCCGGCTCCCTCCCCCTCCGAGGGGAGGGCTGGGGAGGGGGGC
>JANOIK010000381.1:0-1546 GCA_031407585.1 Planctomycetota bacterium
AAGGAAGGCTACTTCCCCGTTCCGCCGGCCGACCAGCTCATGGACATCCGCAACGAGATGATGCAGACGATGATCGACTGCGGCATGGACGTCGAGGCGCAGCACCACGAAGTGGCGACCGCCGGCCAGAGCGAGATCGATCTCAAGTACACCGATCTCGTCTCCATGGCCGACAACATGTGCATGTACAAGTACATCATCAAGAACGTCGCCCGCCGGCACGGCAAGACGGTGACGTTCATGCCCAAGCCGTTGTTCAGCGACAACGGCTCGGGAATGCACACCCACATTTCGTTCTGGAAGGACGGCCGGCCGCTGTTCGCGGGTAACGGCTACGCGGGGCTGAGCGACGAAGCGCTGTACGCCCTCGGCGGCATCCTCGCCCACGCCCCCGCGATCCTGGCGTTCGCGTGCCCCACGACCAACAGCTACAAGCGGCTCGTGCCGGGGTTCGAGGCGCCGGTGAATCTCGCGTACTCGCAGCGCAACCGCTCGGCCGCGTGCCGCATCCCCATGTACAGCCCGAGCCCCAAGGCGAAGCGGATCGAGTTCCGCTGCCCCGACCCCAGCGCAAATCCGTACCTTTGTTTTTCCGCCCTCATGATGGCGGCGCTCGACGGCGTGCAGAACAAGATTCACCCCGGCGACCCGCTGGACAAGGACATTTACGACCTGGAGCCCGAGGAACTGGCCAAGGTGCCGACGACGCCGGGCTCGCTGGGCGAGTCGCTCGACGCACTAGCGAAGGACCATGAGTTCCTGCTCCGCGGCGACGTCTTCACGCAGGACGTGATCAACACGTGGATTTGGTACAAGAAAAAGAACGAAGTGCAGGCCCTCGCCCTGCGGCCGCATCCGTACGAGTTCTGCTTGTACTACGACATTTGAACGACGCCGCCCAAGGCGCGTTCACGCCGCGGCGATCACGAGCAGGTTCGAGACGGCGTCGTAGGCGGTGCGGCGGTGAGTTTTCCAGACGCCATAGAGCATGAACGGTGGCCACAGGACGTGCACGATCTGCAACACTTGTATGGACTGCGTGCGAACTGATGGCGTAACGCTCAATGCCGCAAAATGCCACAGGCCGGCGGCCACGCCGACGATTGTGATCGGCATGAGCAGCACGACGAAGAGCGCCAGGAACCGCTGATACTTTCGCCGGCACGAGGAGTCGTCGATTTCCGCGGTCAGGAGCGTCTGCCCTCCTTCGCGGCGGGCTTCGATTCGGCTGAACACGCCGAACTGCGTGATCTCCAACACGTTGTCCGCCGGTCGACTCAGGCGAGCTTGCCCGGCCACCTGCCCGGCGTTGGCAACGATGGCCTTCATCGTCTCGGCGGGCGTCTTGCCGGGGACCGGCGTCTCGATCACCTCGTGCACGGGCGTCTCCGCCATGCGGCGAAAAAGCTGCACGGCGATGAGCCACACAATCACGCCGATCGCCGCCCCGGCGCTGATCACTAATTTTGCGGTGTCTTCGTCCATCGCTAATTGAGTCGCCGCGGCTACCCCTTAGATTGCACCACCGTCTTCTGCATCATCGCGG
>JANOIK010000395.1:0-3221 GCA_031407585.1 Planctomycetota bacterium
TTGCGAATTGCCGCGGTGACGACCAGCGCCGTAATTCCCGGCCCAGCTTGCGCGGTGAACGTGCCGTCCTCGGCCTGGCCCTTTTCGCGGAGGTAGTCAAGCCCGCGATTGATGGAATCCGCGGCGTCCTGCGCGGCAGCGAGAGGCGCGCACGCCGCGCCGATCATTCCGACTAGCACAACGAACGCACGACTCCGTCGACCGAATAGCCCCATGACAGCGCCCTCGCGATGGTGAGGTAGAACGGAAGAGCTGTCATTCTTGCGGCTGTCGCCCCGGTGGACCACTAGCGGCGCCAAAGCGTCGAAAAAAGCGACGCCCAATGGCGCGCAAACGCAGTATGTGCAAGTACTGAGTACTGAGTACAGCGACGCGGGGCGCCCGCATCCAAAAAATGGCCCTACCGCATCCGAACCGCACGAATCACCGCCTCCCCCGCCTCGAGCCCCTCGGCCGTCGCCCGCACCGTAAACTCGCCGCTGCCGTCGGTCGCCCGCACGATCGCCAACACGCGCCCGTTGAACGCCCGCCGCTGCGGCTCCTGGAACGACTCGTGGCTCTGCGGATCCGCGTTGTCGATGCCAATGAGCTTCCCCGGCCCCTCGATCTGGATCGACACCATCGAGTCATCCCACGGGCAGCGCACGCCCTCGGCGTCGACCACTTCGACTGTCACGTGCACCACGTCGTCGAAGTCGGTCGAGCACGAGTCGCGGTCCGCGGTTACCTTGAGCTTCGCCGGAAAGTCGGCGCTGCGAAGCGTCTGCCGCGCGACCTCCTTGCCCTCGTTAAAACCGACCGCCTCAACCGTCCCCGGCTCGTACGGCACGCGGAACGTCGCCGGCCGCGCGTCGTCCGGCATCGTCTCCTTGCCAACGCTCGCGCCGTTGAGAACAAGCTTGACCTCCTCGCAGTTGCTGTACACGGTCACGCGGGCCTCGTCGTACGTATCCGGATCGCGGGGCGTCCAGTGGTCGACGGTCTCGCCGCGCCCGCGGCCACTCGAGCCGCCGCTGGCCGCCTCGTTCCGCACGATCGCCACCATCGGCTCCTCGCTCCACCAGCTCTGCCGCTCCAGCCCCATCGGCTTCACGAACCCCGCGCGGTCGACCAGCGCGTCGACCCACGTCGTGTAGGGCCAATCGCTCTCGCCCATGTACTCGATGCCCGTCCACAGAAACTGCCCAGCGTAAAACGGATTGTCCCGCATCATCAGCCACACGCTGCGCTCGTGGGAGTTCTCGGTGCCGATGATCTTCCGCGTTGGCTTGTCGCGATGCGCCTCCACGAGCTCGTTCTCACGATAATTCTGGCCCACGACGTCCATCAGCTCCGAAAACCCGCTGTCGTACACGCCGCTCTGATTCGGGCGGAACACGGCCATCGTCACCGGCCGCGTGCCGTCGAGCTCCTTGTTGAGGGCCTTCATCGCTTTGAACTGCGCGAATCCCTCGGGGCTCCGCAAGTTGTCGCGGATTTCGTTGCCCATGCTGTAGAGGATGATCGATGGGTGATTGCGATCGCGCAGCACCGCGTCAGTTTGATCGCGCTGCCACCACCGGCTGAATTCCCGGTTGTACCCGTTCTGCGCGTTGTTCTTTCCCGAGTTCCAGCAGTCGAACACCTCATGCATGACGACGAACCCCAGCTCGTCGCACAGATCAAGAAACTCCGGCGACGCCGGGTTGTGGGCCGTGCGGATGCCGTTCACGCCAAGCGTCTTGAGCGTCTCAAGCCGACGCCGCCACACGGCCTTCGGCACGGCCGCCCCCACGGCCCCGCCGTCGTGGTGCAGGCACACGCCTTTGATCTTCATGTTCTCGCCGTTAAGCCAGAAGCCCGTGTCGGCCTCGAAGCGGAACTCGCGGATGCCGAAGCGAATCCGCTGGCTGTCGACCAACTTGCCGTCGACGCGAACCTCGATCACCGCCGTGTAGAGATTGGGAGACTTCGGGCTCCACAGTTGCGGATTGTTCTCAGTGACCGACTCTTCCCTCAACGAGGGATCTTGGTCGATGTCCTGGGCGTCCGCCGCCGCTTCGGTCGTGCTCTTGCTGCCGCCAACTTCGGACCCGTCGGGCCTCAACACGGTGACGAGCGTCTCCACCTTTGGCGCCGCGTAGGTGATGGCTGTCTTGATGTCAATCGTCGCTTGGTCGGCCGTCACCTTGGGCGTCGTGACGAACGTCGCCCACGGCTCGATGCGGGACGCGTCCTCTGTGACCAACCGCGTATGCCGATAAATCCCCGCCCCGGCATACCACCGCGACGCCGGCTGGCGCGTGTTGTCGACCCGCACCGCAATCAAATTCTCCGCGCCCTCGCCGAACTTCAAGTGCGGCGCCAACTCGTAGCGAAAGCTCGCGTACCCAAACGGCCGCTGGCCCAGCTCCTTGCCGTTCACCCATACCGTGCTGTGCGACATCACGCCGTCGAACTCGACGAACACCTTCCGCTCGGCGTTCTCGGCCGCCAACTTGAACGTCTTGCGATACCACCCCACCCCCGACGGCAGATAACTCCCGCCGCGGCCCACCGCCGCGTCGCGATCGTAAGGCCCCTCGATGCTCCAGTCGTGCGGCACATCCAGCGAGCGCCACGCGGCGTCGTCGAAGTCCACTGCTTCGGCGCCCTCGGCATCGCCCTTGAGGAACCGCCAATCCGCGTCGAACGACTGCACGCCCGGCTCGCCCAAAACCGGCGTCGCCGCCGCACACAGCACTACAATCGCCGCCAACCTCAGGAACCCATGCCGTGTCATGCTTACCCCGCAAAGAAAAGATCGCGAAACGACGCCCGCACCCCGAAGCGGCCAGCACCCCTAAGCGGACCGGGCCCCGTGCGTTACGACGCGAAACCGAGTGTCCCAAACTTCCGACGCTCCCCGCAAGCGGTTACGATGAATTGAAAGCGAGCCGCCGCCGCAGACGGCTCGGCAGGCCCTCGTAGTTGGGCCCTCGTAGCTCAGGGGATAGAGCAGCGGTTTCCTAAACCGTTGGTCGCAGGTTCGATTCCTGCCGGGGGCATTTTCTGCGACTTGCCAGTCGTTGCAGGCAATGTAGTCATCTCGCGGAGCGAGGAGACTACACTGGTAGGCGGAAGGATGTGGCGCCGAACAGACTTTTCTCGGGCGAGCGGGGCATGTGGCGAATGGCGGCGAAGTGGGTGATTGTGTGCCTGGGCATTGCGGCGCCGCTATCGGCCGCACGGGGCGCCCCGCC
>JANOIK010000431.1:0-3739 GCA_031407585.1 Planctomycetota bacterium
GACGTCTGGTCGGCCGCGACCAGCACTTCAAGCAGTGCCGACGAATGATCGGCGAGTCGCACGAGCGGTTGCTCGCGGGCGATGTTGCGCTTGTCGCGCCCAAAGTCGCGTACCGCGTGCAGCAGCGTGCGAATGAGAATCTGCCGCAGCCACGCGAGCCGCTCGCCTTCGCTGGAGCCGCGCAGATCGCCCCACGCGCGAAACGCGCAGAGCATGGTTTCTTGGACGATGTCGGAAGGGTCGATCTTGGCCCGCAGGCGCCGATCAAGCCGCGACTCCGCGAGCATCCGCAGATACCCGCGGTATCGCTCCAGCGCGCTTTCGCACCCACTGGCGGCCGTCGTCATGCGGTGATCCAAGAGTCGTCACAGTGAAAAGGCCGGGACGGGCGTCCCGTGATCGGTCCATTATGCACTGCGCTCGACGGGCACGCGACGGCGGCGGGTTTCGATGAGAATGGGCCGCGGATGAACGCGGATTCAGCGGATGAACGCGGATTTCAAAAACCGTTAGCCGCGACGCGGAGGTCCTCCGCGTCGCGGCTAACCATTCTTAATCCCATCCGCGCAAATCCGCAAAATCCGCGTTCATCCGCGTGCCATTCCCCGCCGAACACAACAACGACACTACGCCAGATTCCGCCAAGGCCCCGTGACGACGATCGTGAGACCCCGGTGTTGGATGTTGACGAGCAGGGTCGTGCCGTCGGGGGTGAAGGTGACGCCGGCGAATTCGCTTTTGGCGTGGCTGTTGGCGAGCGTGTAGAGTTCGCCGGACATCGTGACGCCCACGAGCCGCACCTCGGGCGTGTCGCGATCTTCGCACACCACGAGGTCGCCCCACGGCGACATCGTGATGTTGTCGCACGCTTCGAGCAGCGCCGAGTCGCGCGATTCGATGAACAGCTCGAGCGTGCCGGAGTCGTCGGAGCCGCCGGCGCCTTCCTTCTCGGCAGGCAGGTAACGCCAGATTTGGCCCTTCTGCTTCGTGCCGCCGTTTGTGCACGCGAGGAACAATTGGCCGTCGGTGTGCCAGATGCCCTCGGCGCGGGCGAACCGCGCGGCGCCTGCTTCGTGCCCCCGGAATCGCAGGTCGTCCTCCGGCGACTGGATGTTGTCCATATCCATCCACGTGACGCGCAGCTTGGCGCCCTGCTCGATCGGCGCGTGCGGGCCCCAGTTGCGCGTGTCGTTTGCTGCGAAGCCGACGACGCACAGCGCCTGCAGCCGTCCGCCCGCCTTCAGCTCCCCGGGCTTATTCGGCAGGAACCGGTAGAAGATGCCGTCCTCGCGGTCCTCGGTCTCGTATACGATGCCCGTGCGCGGATCAACCGCGACCGCTTCGTGATTGAAGCGGCCCATGTCGACAAGCGGAATCGGATCGGCCAGTCGGATGTCGGCCGTGGCTGGCACGTCGAAGCAGTAGCCGTGGTCCTTGTCGCTCGTGTAGTCGCCGTCCTTGCCGCGGCCGGCGACGACCACCGTCTCCTCGCATGTCACCCAGCTGTTCCACGGCGTGGGCCCGCCCGCACAATTGCGGCTCGTGCCGGCCAGGCTCATGAACTGCCGAACGATCTTCTGCTGCTTCGTGTCGTACACGATCGTCGTCGTGCCGCCGCGATGCGGCGAGCGACCGCGGCCCGCGTCGTACAACTTCGTCCGGTCGACGCTCGCGAAGAACTCGCCCTTCTCGCCGAAGGGGCTCGGCCCTTCGTACGGCAGCAACTCGTGATTGCGGACGATGATCGCGTTTCCGTCCGGCCCGGCGAACGTCGCCATGCCGTCGGCTCGGCCGGGCACGCGCAAGCCGTCGTCCATCGCGTCGCCGGCGCGCGAGATGATTTGGTACGAGAAGCCGGCGGGCAGGTCGAGCAGTTCGAGGGGGTCGGGGACGAGCGGACCGTAGCCGAGTGCTGGCATCTGCGCGCCTGCAGCCGCGGCTCGGCCAACACAGTTCCGCAGGGCCAAAAATCCTACCGAATACGCCGACGACTGCCGCAGAAACTCACGCCGAGAGAACGCCATGACAGAACCTTGCTGGGGATTCGCGATTGCAGAAAGACGAACGGGAAATCATCACGCCGATGGCGCGAAGGGTCAAGATTTGCGGCGGTCGGGGTGCCATGCCCACGTCCGCGTGGGCGTGTGCGTCACGGGAAAACATGGCCACGTCGGCGGACCTCCGTGGCCATGGCACCCGATTTGGAGACAAGTCTTCGCGCAATCTTCACGAATCGCTAGTCGCAGACGACCACGCCTTCGGCGGCCGTCAGTGCGCGGAACAACTCACAGAGCCGCGCGTACATTGGCCCGCCCTGCCCTGCACCGATGCGCCGGCCGTCGATCTCGATCACCGGCGCCAGCTCGCCCATTGTGCCGGTGCAGAACACTTCTGCCGCACGGTAAAACTCCGCGAGGCTCAGGTCGCGTTCCACGCACGTGATGCCATGCTTGCGGCACAGTTCGAGCACCACGCTGCGCGTGATTCCCTCGGGACACGCCGCGACCGTGGGCGTGGCGAGCGCGGCCCCGTCTTCTTCGTGAGTCGCCAAGAACACGTGCGTTGCGTTGGTCTCGGCGACGAACCCGCGGCCGTCGAGCATCAGCGCATCGTCGACGCCCGCGGCGTTGGCCTGCATCTTGGCGAGAATCGAGTTGATGAGATTGTTGTGGTGAATCTTGGGATCGAGCACATCCGGCCCGGGGCGGCGGTAGGTCGACGTGATCAGCCGCAGGCCGCCCTTGTCATAGACGGGCGCCTTAAATTCGGCGAGCACGATCAGCGTCGGCCCCGCCTGATTGAGCCGCGGGTCCATGCCGCTGGTCACTTTCACGCCCCGCGTGAGCGTGAGGCGGATGTGCACGCCGTCCCGCATTTCGTTCGCCGCCAGCGTTCGCTTGATCTCGGCGACGATGTGCTCCCGCGTCGGAATCTCGGCAAACCCGAGCGCCCGCGCCGAGTGCTCCAGCCTCGCGAGATGCTCGTCGAGCCGAAAGATGCGGCCGTTGTAGACGCGCAAGCCCTCCCACACGCCGTCGCCGCCCTGCACGACCGAATCGAAGGGGCTGACGCCCGCTTCGTCCCGATGCACGAGCCGGCCGTTGATGTTCACGATCAGGTTGCGATTACGCTCGTCGAACTTTTGGAGCATGGGACCGTTTCAAGGCAGGGAGGTTGGAATCACGATCAATGTAGCCGGTAGGGAACGAGTTCGTTGTAGAGCTCTTCGCACTGGCGCGCGAGCGGCTCCAGGTATGACGGCAAATCGGTGACCGGCGGGCGATTCGCGCCGAATGTCGTCGTCTCGTACACCTTTGCATACCAGAACGGGCCCCACGCGCCGTCGGTCTCTCGCGGGCCGGGCGCCCATTGCAGCATCGCTTCGTCGAAGGACACTTCCACGGCGTCGCAGAGCAGGCCGAGCATGCGGCGCGGGTTCTCCAGCACGTCCCGGCCGTCGATCACCGGCGCGGGCTTGCCGCCGGCGTTCATCAGTCGCCGGAACAGCGCGACTTGCTGCGGCAGCCCCGAGTCGGCCAGCGTCGGCTCGGGCAAGAACTCGAGCAGGGACGCCAGCATTTCGCGCGGCTGGCGGATAAGAAAACAGTTCGTGAGCCGATCGACCCACTCCAGCTCGATTTCCGGCAGCAGGTGATGCGCCATGTGCTTCTGGTAAAACACCCGCGTTCCGGCCGGCACCGGCCCGGTCAGCCACGCCGCCACCTTCCGCCAGTCGGTC
>JANOIK010000444.1:0-1700 GCA_031407585.1 Planctomycetota bacterium
CGCCTCGGCCCCGCGCGCGTAGGTGAGCCCCTGGTTGAGGTAGCAGTTCCCACGCAGGTGCCAAACGTCGTACACGCCTTCCTGCCAGTGGGTGCACCAATCGGCGGCGATCGTGATCGGCTCGTGCGCCGTTCGCCCGGCGACCTGGATGTCGGCTTCGTCGGCGCGAGCGGGAGGCGCAATCGGCAGGAGCAACAGTCCAAGCACAGCCAGCGCGTGGCATGCTCTCGTCCGCGTGAGCATGTGCGTCACCAACCGACATGGCCACGACGGCGGACCGTCGAGGCCATGCCACGCGCCCACCTTCCGCACGCGCGCACGGTGAGCGCGGCTCGCGCACGGCGAGCGCAGACGGCGTAGAAGTCGGCGCGCGATTTTCAGGGGACGCCCTCCGTGGCGACTCTCACTTGCGGTCGTGCGTGATGTGCGCGCGGCGCGGAACCGGGTCCGTCCGTTCCCGCGGCGCGAATCCGAAGACAAGTCGTTACAATGGCTTACGAAAAACGCTAAGAACAAAGGCGGCGAAGTATAGGGGCCAGCGACTTGAGGGGTCAAGCCGCTTTGGTCCCGCCAGCACTGGCCGCAACCCGTTGCCGTTACGCCACTTACAACCTTCCCGGAATGCCCGTGACGTCCCCGCCCGCCTCGCGCCGCTGGATTGAGTGGATGGTCGACCACCGCTGGCATCTGGTCGTCGTCGCTGCACTGCTCGGCGCCGCGGGCGCCTGGACGGGCCAACGGCTCGCCCTCGATCGGTCGATCGAGAACATGTTCGCGCCGGACGACCCCATTCTCGCCTCCTACCGCCAGATGCAGCGAACGTTTGGAAAGCACGACGTCGTGCTGGCCGTGTATGCCGATCCCGAGATGACGTCCGCCGCGGGCGTCGAGCGCATCAAGACGCTGAGCGAGGATCTCAAGGCGTGTCCCGGCGTCGTCGCGGTGGTGTCGCTCATGGATCTGCCAGGCGGCACGAGCTTCAATGCGGGCGGCGTCGCGCAGGCCATGCGCGACGTGTTCGTCGGCTACACGCACAACAAGGAACTCACCGCGGCCGGCGTGTTGTGCCTCACCGAGCGACCCGGCACGGGGCAGACTTCGCGCCGCGACATTCTCGCGGGGATGAAGGCGGTGGTCGCCAAGTATCCGCAGGGCGCGCTCGTGGGCGAGCCGGTGCTTATCGAAGAGGCGTTCGATCTACTCGACGCCGACGGTCAGCGGCTCAATGTGTGGTCCACGCTGTTGGTCATGATGGTGATCGTCGCGTGCTTCCGCAGCTTGCGATGGTTGCTGCTGCCGCTCGCGGTCGTGCAGCTCGCGCTGGCCGTCACCAAAGGGTTGCTGGTCGTTTCGAACGTGCAACTGAGCATGGTCAGCTCGCTGTTGGCGGCGATCATCACCGTCTGCGGCGTCGCGATGGTCGTGCACATCATGGTTCATTACCTCGACATTCGGCGCGACGGAACGCCGAAGCGCGAGGCACTCATCCAGACAATCGACGAGCTGAAGGTTCCCATCACGTTTGCGATTCTCACCGACGCGGCAGGCTTCGCGTCGCTCATGGTGTCGCGCGTCGGGCCGATCCACGACTTCGGCCTGATGATGGCCATCGGCAGCGCGATGACGCTGCCGGCGTGCGCGCTGCTGATGCCGGCGCTGATCCTCGTCGGCGATTCGAGCACCCTGCCCCCGCCGGAGAA
>JANOIK010000445.1:0-4767 GCA_031407585.1 Planctomycetota bacterium
ACCGGGGCGAGGTAGCTGAGCCACTTGCCGTTGGGGCTGATGCGGGCCGATGCGCGCTGGGGATTGCCGAACAGAACGCTGCGGGGGATCAAGTTCGACTCCGTATTGTTGGACGGCGCGGCGGCGGGAGCGGCGGCCGGCTGGGCGTGTACGCGGGACGCGAACGGGGCGAGCAGGAGGGCTGCGGCGACAAAGGGAAGGCATCGCGTGAGGCGAGCTAACATGCGGGGTTCTCCGAACGTTGTCGGTCAGGCCGTCGTTCCTGACGGCGGGATTAGTTGTTGCGGTATTGTTCCCGGATTGGCGTCGGGCAGCAAGGACGGCGACTAGCCGGTGGGCCACGCCCTCCGGGACGCGGCTCGGTGAGGCCGCGGCAGTTCGCCCCGCGGCCCGGATCGCGTGGCGATCCGGCTCGACGCCGAATTCTAGATACGAGGCTCTGCGGGGACTCACGCGGCAGTTAAACTGGCGCCAGCACGGGTGTGTTCAATTTCTTTATCGCAAGCTTCCGACGCTAGTGACTTCGCAGGCTCCTCACTCGCCGCTTGGGCTCGACGCGAACGCGGGTTCGCGGGCGACGCCGTATCGGCCGCTGTTGAGGGTGGCGGTCGCGTTGGGACTGGGCGCCGCGACCGACTACGTGGTCGGCGGCGAGGCGTCCGTGAATCTGCTCGCGTGGTGGTGGAGCCTGGCCGCCGTCTCGCTGGCCGCCGCGTGCGCGGCGCGGCGTCGGGGGCGGGTCGTGATGGCGACTGCGCTCACGCTGCTGGCCGCCGCTGCACTTGGCGGGGCGTGGGAGCACTGGCGGTGGAATTACATCGACCGCGATGATCTGGGGCGTTTTACCTCCGAAGCATCGGGGCCGGCGTGCGTCGAGGTCGTGCTGACGGAGCGCGTGCAAATCGCACCGGCGAGCGCGCGGAGTCCGCTGCGGGCGATTCCCGCGCGCACGTTCAGCGAGGCCACCGTGCGGGCCGTGGCGATTCGCGACGGCGCCACGTGGCGGCCGGCCGCGGGCAACTCGCGGCTGCGCGTCGCGGGCGAGTTGCACGGGCTCGTGCCCGGCGACCGGCTGCGCGTGTTTGCGCGGCTCGGCCGGCAGCCGGCGCCGCTCAATCCGGGGCAGTACGACTGGGCCGCCGCCGAGCGCCGCAATGGCCGGCTGTGCGAGTTGTACTGCGACGACCCCGCTTGCGTGGCGGTGACGCTACCCGCTGAAGCGGGCAGCGCCGGGCGGATGGTGTTTGCGATTCGGTCGTGGTGCTCGGAGCAGCTCGCGGCGGCGGTTGGTCCGCGTGATGCGCCGCTGGTGCTTGCGACGCTGCTGGGCGATCAGGAGCGGCTCACCGACGAAACTAAGGAGGCGTTTCTCAAAACCGGCTCGATCCATCTGCTGGTGATCTCGGGGGCGCACGTGGCCATGCTCGCGGCGATCGTGTGGGGCGCGGCACGGGGCCTCGGATTGCCGGCGCGATGGCAGTTGGGCGTCACGCTCGGCGCCATCGTGCTTTACGCGGCGGTCGTGGGGCACGAACCCTCGGTGACGCGCGCGACAATCCTCGCCGTGGCGATGCTGCTCGCGCTGGAAGCGGGCCGGCGGGTGTCCGCCGGAAATCTGCTCGGCGCGGCGGCGATTGTCGTCATGGCGCTCAATCCCAACGAACTGTTCCGCAGCGGCACCCAGTTCAGCTTCCTGGCCGTCGCGGCGCTCGTCGTCGCGGGGCGATGGCTCGTGCGGCCGCGGCAGGTCGACCCACTGACACGGCTCATCGCCGAGACGCGGGCGTGGCCCGTGCGGTTGGTGCGCAAGTGGACTCGGTCGCTCGCGCTGGTCACGGCCGTGTCGATCGCCGTGGGCGTGGCAGTGGCGCCGCTCGTGGCCTATCACTTTCATGTCGTGTCGCCGGCCAGCGCGCTGCTCACGCCGTTGGCATCGCCGCTGGTGGGCGTGGCGATCGCCGCGGGGCTTGCAGCGGTCACAGTGGGCTGGCTCGTGCCGCCGCTCGGCGCGGTGTTCGGCACGATCTGCGGCGGGTCGCTCCATCTCACGCAGCTTTTGGTGGAGTCGCTGCAGGATGCGCCCGGCGCGTTTGGCTACTGTGCGAGCCCCGGCGCCTGGTGGTTGTGCGGGCTGTACGGCGCTGGCGGACTCATGGTCGCCGTGCCCGCGCTGCGGCCCGCAAAGCTCTGGCTCGCCAGCCTCGCGATGACCTGGGCAACCGTTGGTTATATGAGTCTCGACGCCGGGCGCCCCGCAGACGGCGAGCTCCGCTGCACGTTCTTGAGCGTTGGCCACGGCACGTGCGCCGTGCTCGAGCTGCCGAACCGGCAGACGATTCTCTACGACGCCGGCAGCTTAGGCTCGCCCGAGATGGCGACCGAGATCATCGCGTCCTACCTGTGGGAGCGCGGCATCAGCCGCATCGACGCGATCGTGCTCTCGCATGCCGACATCGATCACTACAACGGCGTGCCAGGGCTGCTCGAGCGATTCCCGGTCGACGTGGTGTACGTCTCGCCGATGATGTTCGACCCCGTGGTGCTGCTGGGGAACCAGGCGGCGCCGAACTATCTGCGGCAGGTGCTCGAGGAGCGTCGCGTGCCGCTGCGCGAAGTGTGGATGAACGATCGACTGCGCACGGGGAAGAGCGGCGTGATGATCGACGTGCTGCATCCGCCGGAGCAGGGCATGATCGGCCGGGACAACGCAAACAGTATTTTGCTGGCGATCGAGTACGCGGGGCGGCGGATCTTGCTTCCGGGCGACCTCGAGTCGCCGGGCATCGAGCGGGTGATGGCCGACCCGGCGCTCGACTGCGACGTGCTGCTCGCCCCGCACCACGGCAGCGAGCAAAGCGATCCGCCGGGATTCGCCGCGTGGTCGTCGCCTGAGTGGGTGGTGATGAGCGGCGCCCGGCCGGGTCGAACTCTCACGTCGGTGGCTACGTATCAGCAGCAAGGTGCGCGCGTGTTTCACACGGCCCTCGATGGCGCCGTGACGTGCAAGTTGCGCGCTGGCGGCGTTCAGGTGTCGGCGTTCCGACCAGCGGCTCAGTGAATCGAGCCGCCTTGGCGGCTTGCCGCGATCGCTCGCGAGGATGTTAGCTTAGGCAAACTGCGTGAAGACTCGGCCGCCTTGTTGAGACACGATCGCAAGAAAGCGGCCGCAATGCCCTAGCCGGCCTTCCGCCAACTCTCTATCTTTGCGAGTGCGGCTTTGGGAGCGCACCGTTTCTCATGGGACGGAGCGCGTTTTTTCAGGCCTTTTTTGACCTTAAGAAGTTCGGGTCCGGGAATTGCCGGTGATTTCTGTCGGTTCAGACAGATTTCCGGGCGAGCGCCGCGGAACAGCGGTTCGAACCCGACCAAAACAACCGATCAATCTTAATGATGCAGCATAAGGAACAACGCCCGGTGTCCAAGAAACAAACAGCGAGCGAGTCGGCGCGCGCCTATGGAGTGCAGGCGCGGGCTTACGTGGAAACATCCGTGCTCAAGATGAGCTCGGCGTACGTTTCTGCACGTACCGCCTTTCGCGAGTTTGGCGTGAGTTGGCCCACCGCGATCTGGATCGCCATGGTCCATCTGCTCGCGCTGGCGGCGCCGTTCTTCTTTAGCTGGCCGGCGCTGCTGACGTGCGTCGTGCTCGCCATCATCACCGGCAGCTTCGGCGTGTGCATGGGCTACCACCGGTTGCTCACGCACAAGAGCTTTCAGACGTACAAGCCGATCCGCTGGCTGCTGGCCCTGTTGGGCGGGCTGTCCGGCGAGGGCTCCGCGCTGATGTGGGTGGCCAACCACCGGAAGCATCACGCGTTCAGCGATCACGAAGGCGATCCGCATTCGCCCAAAGACGGCGGCTGGTGGAGCCACCTGTTCTGGTTCATGCCCAACTTCGGCCGCAAGTGGCAGACGGAGCTGTTCGAGCGTTACGCCCCGGACATGCTCAAGGACAAGATGATCGTCGTGCTGCACTACCTGTTTCTGCCGTCGCACATTCTCTCGGCAGTCATTCTGTACCTGATGGGACTCTTTGGCCCGGTAAGTTGGGGTCTCGGCACGAACTGGGGCGGTCTGTCGATGGTGTTCTGGGGCCTGGGCGTGCGGATGGTCTATGTGCTGCACGTCACCTGGTTCGTCAACTCGGCCACGCACCTTTGGGGCTACCGCAACTACGAGACGACCGACGACAGCCGCAACCTGTGGTGGGTCGGCATCCTGGCCTTCGGCGAGGGTTGGCACAACAACCACCACGCGTATCAGCGCGTCGCCCGGCAGGGGCATCGGTGGTGGGAAATCGACATGACGTACTGGTTCATCTGGCTGATGGAGAAAGTCGGCCTGGCCTGGGATGTCATTCGGGTGAAGGACATTCCGAAGGGGACCGCCCACTAGGTGGCGTTCGTCCTGGTATTCTTTGCCCGTTGTTTTGAAGCCGCCTGCGAGCCGTTGCCACGGTCGTGGTACGCGCTTTGCAAACCTTGAGTTTTTGCGACGCCTTCGGAACCCGAGCGCCTCGTTTCACGCCAGCTTCTCGGCCTGAGCGCTCGTTGGCGTTGCGGAGGCGTCTATGAGCCGACCGATTCTTGGCGCCGTTGTGTGTGCCGCTTGGTGTGTCACCGCAAGCGCGCAGGCCGCGCTCATTGTGAACGCCGCGCGGCCGATTACCGACCGCATTAACGTCCATCTCATCGCGACCGCCGACAACGACGGCTCCAACTCGACTGCCGGGACGTTCGGCGCGGGATCGGTGCAGACAGAGATCTT